>JAWAXJ010000055.1:0-6309 GCA_038896955.1 Desulfurococcaceae archaeon | reverse complement strand
GAGCTTTTAGGGGTTTACAGGGAAGGAGAGGTTCTCGGGCACTTTACGGAGATGGTTCCGGGGATGAAGTATGAGGTCGAGGTCGTTTACAGGGGTAAGGCAGAGGCAGAGAGGATTAGGAGGGTCGTCAGGGAAGCGGTTGAGGAGAGGTTTCCCGTTGAAGTGGAGGAGGTAAAGGTTAAGGATGGAGTTATAAGGATGGTGATTGTGCCGAAGGCGAACGTTGTGTGGGCGGAGTTCCTACCTTTTATACCGACTGTACTTGGACTGCTTGGGTTAGCGATGGTTCTGGCGGTTGTGCTTTATGCTGTTTCAGTTATACCGTCTTGGGGGTGGGTTCTGCTTTTCCTTGGACTGATACTGCTTCTGTTTGGAGGGAGGATAGGTGAGAGAGTTACTGCCACTGCTTGACGGGTGGGAGTGGGATATACTTTTCGTCGATACGCCGGTGATGGTTACCAGGGGAGAGAGGAAGGAACTGTACAGGAAGACTGTGAGGGGATGGGTCTACGGCGCGATAATAGTGTGCGACAGTAGTGAACTGGTTGGGAGGATAACGGTGGATAAGGTGAGGGCTTTCGAGGACAGCGCAAAGCTTCTTGATATCGCAGGACTTACTTACGGTGGAGTATGCCAGTTCTTTCAACTGACCAGGTACAGTCCGACCGATAAGGTTTATACCGTTATGTATTCACCTCCGGAGCCTTTCCCGTGCAAGGGTGAACTGCTTTTTGAGGTCAGTTTACCTGCGGGTGCTACAGTTAATTATTCCGTTATAGCGGCTCATGGAGCTGTGATAGCTTCTGTAACTGATTATAATGCATTTGTTGACTCCTTGAGGAGGGTTCTTGGGACTGCGAGGAGGGTGCTTGAAGAGTGAGCGACGTAAAGGGTAGCTTAGACTACGGGCGGCTGAGGGAGGGGCTAGACCTACACTCAACGTTTCAGTGGGAGCACTTCCTGCATCAGGGCGTCGACGCACACTTCGTCGCTAGGGAGGTAGCCCTCGACGGGGTTCAGCGGAAAACCGATGCGGGTTCAGCCTGGAGGCAGGTAAGCTACAAACCTCCGTTCGGGGGGGAGTTAGTCCTTCCGAGGAGCAAAGCCTTAGTATCGATTTACAGCCGTAGGGCGTTCGTTTACGGCCAGCTGTACGTGCGCGTTAAAATGCCGAACCTCACGCCGGTTGGAAACGAAACGGCGCTAGCGTACTACTTCGGCTTCGAGAACGGTTCTCAAGCCTTCAACGGCATAGTCAGCTTCTGCCTACTGACAAACCGACCTACTGGGGAGGTAAACCAGCTCTACGGGGTTGTTGGGACTTACGCCATGAGCGCGGTGAAGATAGACGTAAACAAGCCCGCGAATTACCTTACGGCCTATCATCGCTACAGGGTCCTCTGCTCCAAGAACCTGGCCGCCCTCACGATAGACGGGAAACCGGCCCTGTTCGCAGTACCATGCCGGTACGACGGCGTAAGCAAGGTTAAGGAAAACGTGCTGCCGTACAGCGTCGTTTTAACAGAGCCTTTACCGGCGTCGATGCCCTCCTTTGTAGAAATCGGCACTACTAGAACAGCGGAGGCCGCTTCAGACCTCGTTATCCCGTTGTCTCCGTACGAGTTTAGGGTTTCCGACGGACATGAAGTAACGCCTTTAAGTTTACCTCTATACGTTGAGGATACGCCGACAAAGCTGGCCGGGTACACGGTTAGCTCCGGCACCCTGACGACGCACCCATTCCCAGTCTTCGGCTACGCTCACAAAACACTGTACTTCATGGCCGACACGGCCGGAACCCTAGAGGTACAGGTATTCACTCAGTCCGGCAACTGGAGGACGTACGACTCGTTCAGCTACGCCGCGGGTAGATTCCTCAGCTACCCGATGACTGGAGACGCGCTCCTCGTCAGGTTGCTTTACACTCCGAGCACCTACCCGGCAACGGTAAACGAGGGGGAGGCCGTAGCGATTGGTTAAGTTTAAAAAATATAGGAGGTGGAAGTATGCGAGTATATTATCACCCGAGCGTTGGAGTGTATGCGAGGTATCCGAGCTTTGAGTGGGACTATTTTGCGGCAGTTGCAGGTATTGGAGGAGTTGGAGTTGGAGCTGGGAGCTACGCCCTCAGGAAGGCTAACAGGGGGAGTGCTGCGTGGGGCTTGGCAGGGGCGCTCGTCGGAGGAATAATAGGAGGTGCTCTTGTGCCTAAAAGGATACTGAGCTGGCTTAACCCGCCTCCTTTCGACGCCCCTCTGCGCTACCCTAGGCAGATACCGAAGAAAGTGGTTCCAAGCTTCATAGGCGACGACGGGCAAGTACTTAACCTGTTAATGTACGACGGTGCCGGAGACGTCGTCAAGGACTACTCTCCCTGCAGGAATCACGGTAAAATCCACGGTGCGAGGTGGGTTGACGGTAGCTGGGGGTGGGCGCTTTACTTTAACGGGGTTGACGCTTACGCCGTCGTCCCACACTCAGACCTGTTTGAAACCGGTGAGTTAACCATTTTGCTGTGGCAGAAGCTAGAGAAAGCCAGAACCGCGTGGACGGACAACGTGATTAAGGGGTTCCTCTACAACGCGAGGGGCTGGACGTTTGAAAACAAAGAGAATGCTCCGACCAGCGTAGAAGTAGGGTTTGTCTGGTCTTTCTCTGGCGGGACTGAGGCGGTTTACTGCGCAAGCGACATCTACGGCAAGTGGGTTCACGCCGCAGCAGTTTACAGCGAAAGGCTGAGCAAGGCTGAGCTTTGGATAAACGGTGAGCTGAAATCTACGAAAACTCCCATTACGCCGTACGTGAAGACGACGAGCGACCTGTTAATCGAGGGCAGGATTTGGAAGGGGACGAAGGGCCCGATCAGAATCTACAACAGGGCTTTAAGCGCTGGCGAGATAAAGTACCACTTTGAAAGCACGAGGGCTATATTCGGCGTTTAAGGTGCAGAGCTTGAAGAAGGACGTCTGGGTTAAGTGCACAAACGTAAGCCACAGCGTTTACGGCTTCATCTGCACCTTTTTAACCTTTAACGGTAACCCCGTCGGTCTCCTCGGTTTTCTAGCATACTTCGTATACCAACTGCTTGACTTCGCCTCTTCAAAGGACTACTCTGAAGTAATCGGAGACTTCAAGGAGTTTGTAGCCGGTGCTGGCCTCTTCGTGGTTTATTATGCCGTAAAAATACTCGGGGTGCAGTTACCATGAGAAAGAAAAGCTTTAAGGAAGACCCTGACGGCTACATGATTGAGCTTTACAGCAGGGTAAGCAGACTGGAGGTTTACCAGTACGTTACCTGGCTCTGGCTTGGAGGCATAACCTACTTACTGCTTAAACTGGCAGGTGTACTTTGATGTCTAAGTGTGATTTCTGCGGTAAGGAGATGGAGGAGTCAAAAGCTACCGCAAAGGTTAGCTACTCCGCCAGCGAAACTAGCTTCGCCGGTGCATACTACTTTTACTTCTGCAGTTTAGAGTGTTTAAGGAAGTGGCTTGAGGAGGTGAAGAAATGAGCGTTGAGACACGGTTAACAATTGAAGCTCCAGACAGGGTTCTTAAAGGAGAAAGGTTTAACGTCACCGGCATCCTTACAAGGAAGGATACGGGTGAAGCACTTGACGGTATGCCGGTTGACCTCTACGTTAACGGTATCAAAGCAGCGAGTACAACTACGGTTAAAGGCGCTTACTCCTTTGAAGCTGTAATAAACGAGCTTAAATCTCATACTGTTAAAGCCGTTTTCCCCGGTTACACTACACGTGGGAAGATTAACGTAAGAGCATACGCTGACAGTACAGAGGTTAAAGTCAGAGTTAAAGGACAGTATCCAACCGGTGAGTGGTATACTCCTTTCAGCATAGAGTTAGAGGAAGGAGTTGTCGCAACCTTTGTAGCTCCTACAAGCATAGTCGTGAACGGTTCACCGTACGGTTTAACTGCAGTTGAAGGTGGAAGCTGGATGGGAGACGGTACTTTCAAAGCTGTATGCCCTGCAAACGTATCACTTAAGTACTCCAGGACACCCGCAAAGTGGAGGTGGAGTGGAGGTGAGGGAAGCTACTTAGAGGTTTTCGACGCTGCATATAAAGAGGAGAGGATAAGCACCACTGTAAGGGTTGACAGGGTTGACCTAGTGTACGCTGGCGGTATCTGTGGCACCTACGTGTTGAAGCACATAACCTTAACCGTGCTGAAGGGTAGAGAAACGCGCTTGGACGCTGTAAACTGCGACAGGATGGGTGGCGTAGTTGTATTTGAAAACATGAGTGAGGGCAACACTTACGACGCAGAGGTCAACACAGTGCCCGGTAGAGACCTCCTGACGTTCTACGTTTACGGTTCACCTACCCAGATATATGCTAGCCAGCTCAAAGAGTACGAGGGCAAGACCCTAACCTTCTACTCCGGCAGAGTGAAGAAAAGCGTTTACACAAAGTTCAGCTTTATACCCGGCCGAGACTACAAGGCAGTTGCACTAGTCTGGCTCGAAACTCCCGACCGCGGATACCTCCTGGAGAGCGGCTTAACAGGTCTTCAGGAGAAGGAGTACTCCATAGACGCAGACCTTTACGCCTTAGAGTTCAACGTTCAGCCTGCTTGGGGAGGATATGCTCCAGTTATAACTATAAGAAAAGAGGAGATGAGGAGATATTAGGAAGCATCTCCTCAACGTGCTAGGACTTCTTTTCTCCGCCTTCCTCTTCACAGCCTGCCTCTGGCAGCTTGAGATAGTAGAAATATGCGCCTGGGAACACAGAGACTTTGACTGGCCCTTCTACCTTTTACCCAGTACTCCTCTCTGGATAGCCAGAGACATTTTCTTTGCTGGGATAGCTCTAGCTGCAGTAATAGAGTTTGTCTCCCTCTGGTGGTGGTAGTGTACTCTCTAGAAGTCGGGATGGCAGACCTGATAGAAAACGTGATGCTGAGGACGAGCTTTAAGACCGACAGCCATACCAAGGCTCAGGAGTTCTTTTACAGGATAGTCTCCGCTTTTGAGAAGTTCGAGAACCGCCTCCATCCTCACCCGAGGTATGTCCTCTCCCTTTACAAGACAAGGGACAGAGTTCTCCTTGAGTTCTATCCTCTCCTCTCCGACAGGAGGCTTACTCCGGTAAAAAGCAGTTACGAGGCTTTACTGGCGTGGCTGAGGCTGGCGTGGTGAGCTATATTACTATATTATTAGCACAAAGCTATATAGGCTATAAAAACTATATAAAAAATGCCTATAAATACTAGTATAAGTACTAATACACGCATATTATTTTATAAATGTGGTGAACCTAGTGGAGAAGCCGACTAGGAGAAAGGAGAAAGAACTGAGACACCCCAGGCTAGTGACTTTCTGGGAAACAAGCGAGATAGTCTCCGTCCTCGAAACCATAAGAAAAGACTGCGGCTTCAAAAGCCTAGCGGAAGTAATAAGGTACTGCATAAGGTTCGCCCTGACAAACGGGGCCTTCAAGCTAGACGAGGAGACACACAGAATGCTCAAGGTTATTTCCACAATAGAGAAGTACAGCAGCAAAGAGGCGATCAGAGTTGCCTACCTCGAAGCCCTGAACAAGCTGAAGCTGGAGATAACAAACTTCATAGAGCTCTTAGAACACGAAGGGCCTACTCCGAGCGTTAAAAGCCTCTTCGAGAGGCTTAAGAGCGAAATATCTGAGCTTTCCTCCTTTCCCGAGGCGCTTGAAAAGGTCAACCCCGTCTGGGAACTTGCCCTGAAGCTTGCCTCTGAGAGAGGCCTTTCAAGACCTTAACCGCCTCCCTCCTGAGCTCAGCGTCAGAAGCACCCTTGTAAACGCCCTTCTCCCTCCTCTCAGCCTTCATCCGCCTGACCACCTCAGCGACCATTTCCTTATTCCAGTGTGGAGGTAGAGCCGACTTAAACCAGTCTGGAACCCACCTCCAAGCCCAGCTTATAAGGTTCTCAAAGCTCGAGTCAATTACGTAAAACCTCTTCCTCTCGTCAGGCGCCCTAACCGCCCTCCCGTAAGCCTGTATTGTCTCCTTTAAAGCCTCAAGCCTGTACCAGACCCACTCACCTTTCTCCAGTCTCCTCTTAACCCTCGGGTCTTCATCTGCATCGGGATAAGGAACCTTCAGCAGTATCTGTGCATCAGCTATCTCTCCTTTCCAGTCCTGTCCCTCAGTAAAAGCTACAGCAAGGAAGACCTTTCCTCTGCTCCTTTTCCACTCCTCAAGCTTCTCCTGTCTATCAGCGCTCTCATGCCAGACAATCCTCCCCTTGTACTTCTCACCGATATAACTCCTCAGCATCTCAGAAAACTCGTAGGAGTGGCAGTGA
>JAWAXJ010000054.1:0-6342 GCA_038896955.1 Desulfurococcaceae archaeon | reverse complement strand
CATAATAGCGTTCATAGCTGTACTTGTACTAGGTGTAATGCTGTCCATCTGGAATCTTGGAACATTACGCAAAGAAGTACTAGAATCACTTGGTTTAACAATAGAGGCGATCTTTAAACTCCTACTTGTACTAATGATCACAGCAGCTGGGCCTACATTAATTGGCTTCATCGTTGGCATAGTGGTATCAATACTGAAAGGATGAACAAAGATTTTCGAGCACTCTTGTCATTAATATTAAAACGTCGAATTAGAGCTTTGTTCAAATGTATAACTACCTAGTTTTTACGTAAATCACCATGTAGCACGTAGAGGTCATAAACCATGCTAGCTCTTGTATACAGTACAGGGGATCCAGCGGGTGTAGGAATAGTCAACTATGTTGTTAGCACAATGGGATTAAGGGAACACTGCACTTGCCGTTACTGTGTGGAGTGCTATGTTGGAGAAAGTATCCTAGTAGCTGGTTTCAACATTGATGTTGTACACTTGGATTTCTTGGATGAAGTGTTGCCAAGCTGGGTTGCGCTATACATTGTAGCGTCAAGGCATTCGAGCGAGGTCGGCATCAAGAGTTATACTGTGCACTTCACGGGAAACTACGGCTTCGAGGCGATTATGGGTGGACGTCCAAGAGAACTCGGAATAGCGCATCCCCAGTTAGCATGGTACATGCTCAGGGGGATAAATGAAGTTGCAATCAACAGAGGTAGGAAGGAAGAGTATGAAGTAAGCTATGAAGCATCTCACCACGGTCCAACAAACCTGGAAAAACCAATACTCTTCGTAGAGATAGGTAGTACACCGGATGATTGGAAAGACCCCTTTAACCACGAGATCTTGGGCCACGCTCTATACAGGCTTCTAAGAGAGTACCCGAACCTCCCGGATTGTACAAGCGTTATTGGAATAGGTGGTGGGCATTACCCGAGGAAGCATACAGAAATAGCCCTCAACACCAGCACGTGTTATGGTCATATTCTACCCAAGTACGCTCTCATGTACCTATCCATGGATACTCTCAACGCAATGTACTCTAGAACAGCAATACGGCCCCTCAAAATAATCGTCGAGAAGAAAAGCACCAGGCAGGATCACAGGAGAATTATTGAAGAATTCGCTAAGGAGCATTCAATGGAGGTTCAGTACATTTAATGGGAGAATCCTTTTGCTAAATAGTAATACTCTTGTCTATAACCCAGTGTCTGGAGAGCTTAGTCCAAATCAATCTAACAACGATCTCCTTACCGGGTTGAACAAGATTCAACGGTAAACGCACTTCACGACGTATTCTTGCATTGGGTTCAAGTTCTCTTCCATCTTCATGTAGTGTGCGTATAAGTTCTCCTCTTCTTATAAATGAGATAATCAGTTTATCGGGTCTGGAATATCCATGATTACATATTTCTAGTTCTAATTTCACTTCACCCAATCCTACTTCTCTATTCACACTGCATAAATCAAGATGTGGTGCCTTAACCTCAGACCTGTAAATCGTTACACTGGATATTACCAAAGGTGATGAACGCTCTGATCGTTCCAGTGATACTTTAATGCTTCGTGTTGCTTTAAGCATCTTCACCACCACCTCATCTAATACTAGTGCTGAAAGATCGTGAACACCAGCTTCCTCTCCGCTTAGTATAGAAATTCTTGCTGGTGACGCGGTATAAGCTATGATTCTAAGTGTCGATGATGGTTCAAAGCTTTCTTCCAAGTTTAACTCAAGTGATTTCATAGGCTCTATACCGATTAAACCTGTGTAGTGCTTATACTTTGTTTCGGCATCAGCATCGCTGTATATAGAGTCTAGTATTAGCCCAAGCACTCTAAAGGGGGCACCTCCTTCGTACTTTATGGTTAGATCTATTCCTTCTCCGTACTGCGTAGCTGTAGCTCTTAGTATATCGGTTACATCATAGATAAACTTGTACAGATGTCTATCCTGGCTTGAAATCGCAACACCAAATGCTGGTTTAAATTCTCTCGTAATACCAACGTTTCCGAGTTTGACCTTCCAACTCGGATAGACTCTACTAGCTTCTACTAGAATCTCAAGTATAGCATAACTGGCCTCTCTTTTATGCGGTAGATTCAGTGGTACTTTGAGCTTAGAGTTATAGCTACATAGTAGTATGTTCAAAGGCTTAAAAATGCTCATTAGATCACCACTTAGCTTTAAGAGCGGACTCTGTGTAAGCGTAGTAGTCATACCTGGATCACTTCCCTGCTTATCTAATACTCTAATAATCTATGCTTAATTAAAAGAGAATATATATTGGCAAGGAACACGAGTAGTTGGAGGATTAACGAAGGATTCTCCTAACCAGGTGTTTACACAAGTAGTATGCTAATATTAATGTTAAAACTAGTGTAAAACCTCCTACTGCATAATCAACTAAGCCTTTCTCTATAGGTTTACTAGGAGGAGGAAGCTTTTCTGGGACTTCTACCTGGTATCGCTGCTCTACTACTATACTAGGTAATTGGATCCATTCATTGTTACATAACTGAGGACTACTGGTGTAGTATACGAATCCATCACCCAAAGCGCTTTTCACTATGTAGTAGTTAAGTTCTAAGGATGTGTTCACCACATTATCTCTGAGTAAGCCTAACACTATGAAACACCTAGTGGGTGGATCCGCGGCTATTATTATCGTGTTATTTACGACTGAGACGGCTATGTTTACGCGATCAGCCGAGCTTTCAACGTAGCTTATGATTAGAGTAGCCTTATAGGTGACTTGTCGATTATCTACTGCTGTTATGAATATGTCAAAGGTTCTTCTAGTGATGATGTTGTTGAAGAGGTCTGCGTAATTAAGATTCGGAATATCGAGTGTTACGTAGAGTATTGATAGTAATGTTCCCTTTTCGTCTCTCATATCGTTCACCTCGGTGTAGTGGATAGGTATTCGTGAAAGAGGTTCGTAGTACAGGTTTCTACTGTACGAGAAAACACCGTGTATGGTACTGTAAACGGTGAACTCGTCTTTTACCTGTACTATATCAATACCCCCGTATCTTGTTACAGCAACAACTACACCGCTTTCATTTATAGGCTCTAACTCGCCTGCTCCACGCTTCAACCTTAAAACTAGAGAGAAGAAACTAGCGTTTACCGTGGAGACTCCTTGCAGAATATTCCTGGTAGCTTCAGCTAAGCAGAAAGGACTGGATATCAGTACTTCGGTGGAGTTGAAATCGAACTTTACAGCATTAATGTTAGTAAAACCAATCCTAGCATTGAATTCAACGTGAAGTTCTACTGTGTACTTCAAGATGATGTGAGCTTCCCCGGGAGATGTTTCACACCACTCTGCTAGATCTCCAAAGACTTCACTAACGTAGTTTCCCGAGGTGCTTAAAACAAGTAAACCGCTGTACTTCAGGTGTAATGGAAGCACCAGATCATCACTTGTAGTAAGAGCTTCGATGACTAGGGTATGAGCTAGAAGTGCAAAAGTAACCAAGGTTAGTGAAACAAACTGTCTAAGACCCATTGTTCTCACGACTAATTTTTAGTCCTAAAGTAGTTCTTAAGTTTAAAATCTTGAAAAACATGTATTACTTCCCAAGGTAAAAGCAAATCTTGGTAGTTCGTTGTGGAGGAGTTAAGAATTAAACATACAAGTCAAGTTATATACGCTGTATTACCTGATGGCTCAAAAGCCTACGTAAAGTATAGTGTAGAGAACAATGTTATGAAGCTATTGGAAACCTATGTTCCTCAGCAGTACAGAGGCAGAGGGTTAGCTAAGCAACTGGTAGAGTACGCGATTGAAATGGCAAAGAGCAGTGGGCTTGTCATCGAGCCTGTGTGTAGCTATGCGATCTACTACTTCATGAAAAACCCCGAGAAAAGGCATATTTTGCATGAAGCATTCAGTATGCTGAACGACGAAGAATGGCAAAAACTTTACGAGGAAGCGCGAAAGAGGGAAGCGATGAAGGGGTAACGTTGAACGTCAAGGTTAAGTACTACTTGTGGCTTACATCGAAGACCGGTGTTACAGAGGACGTGTACGTTCTACCAGATAACGCCTCAATAAAGGATCTGCTATGGGAAATTGCAAAAACAAGGCGGGAGCTCGGAGATCTCATCGAAAAAGTTCTAGGTGGGAAAAGCGAACTCGTGATACTGTTAAATTCTAAGCATCCGCACAAGGGTCTGGAAACTCCTCTCCATGACAACGATGTAGTTGAACTACTACCTCCTGTTTCAGGAGGCTGAATTGATTTTAAACCCCTACGACTAATAGTTTTAAAGAGAAGCCGCCGTAGCTCAGCCCGGTAGAGCGCCGGCCTTGTAAGCTAGGGTCTTTAGGCCCGTCAAGATAGCCGGTGGACGCGGGTTCAAATCCCGCCGGCGGCTTTGCTCTGATCGGCGACTTCTTCGTTGCTCAATTTGATGTTTTCGGTGGAAACTTGTTTTTTCTTCAGCTTTCTAACTGCGTACTTGTAGACAGTAACTGGGTTTCTTCCACCTGGGCATTGATCGCTTATAGGGCATAATCCAGATGCTTTGAGATTACTGCATCCATAAGGCATATACCTTTTCCTACTACCACGCATTCCGAGAATGTGCTCTATCTGGTATCTTGCGATCTTTTCATTATAATCAGCGGTTTTCCTGAAGTACTCTAGTATTTCGTCTACGGTTAACCCTACCTGACCGAGGAAAGCAGCTAGTGTAAATCTTTCGAGGTGACTCGGGTTGCTTCCAGTATTTATAGTGTCTATTATTCTCCTGATGCAGGGCGGAAATAGAGATTCTACAACTTTTTCCTCGGTTTCAGTAGGGGGTTCTACAGCTGTTGTAGTCTCGGTGTATTCTGGCTTCTCGACTGTTCTGTAGTACTCTTCGAGAACTTTCTCTTTTACAGTGTTCAAGATCGCGTTAACCTTGTCGGATTGAACTTGTGGTGTGTTTTCCGTGAGTTGAAGTACGTAGTAGTATATGTACTCTTCCAACACGCGCTGATATGTTTGTTTATCAAGGTACACGTGCCCATTTGAGACAATGGTGTTTGTCAATGAGTATGAAGCATCATGCATTAACCTCTTTGCCACTATCTTAACGTACTCTTCTACTGGAAGAACGAACTTGAGTGGTCTAAACTCGAGCACCTCCTTATCGCCAAGCTTCACGATGCGTGGTATTTTAGGTGGAAAACGTTCATAGGATACTCTTAGCCCTATCTTAACTCCGAGCATTAGTAGAACTTCCTCATCTTCGTTCTCAAAGAAACTAGCCGCTGACTTAGCAAACGCTAACGATAAACGATTGCTGATCCTCTTATCACCCAGTAACTTTACGAGTTCGAGGAGAGCATGGTAGAGAAGAACGCTCTCCTCGTAGTCTCTGAATACACTAAAGTCTACTCTACTTTTCTTTACAATGGTGCTTAAAACTTCGATGAGCTTTTCAGCTAAGTGCGAACTACTAGCAACAGCTACGAGGGGGTTTTCTACGAATAAGTGTGGAAAATCGCTAGGTACTGCTGCAAAGGGGTACTTTCTGTAGTGATCAAGACTCCACAACATACGCAGAGACCCTTCAGCGTGATTCGGGCTTACTCACCGATCGTCCGATGGCGTATTCATCAACGGTTACTACTTAAGCTCAGGGTCAGCGCTTTGGCCCCACATCACAACTCAGAGTTCCTTCGAGGTCCCCCCACATCATCCGAGTATGCTATGAGCCTGCTTCCCTTATAAACACGCAATCGTAGTACTTGGCTTCGTTTTCCTCTAGTAGAGCTCGAACTCTATTCTCTCGTATCCTCTTAGGAAAGTACCGGTTTTAACACAGAAGCTCAGAATTCTTCCCCTATTCAGAAGCGAATAGGGGACATCGAGGTCAGCTCTGATTACCCTTGCTCTGGATGGGAAAAACCAGTAGACTCTGTAATCATATTCGGTGGTTTCAGGTTCGTATCTATCTTCGTACACGTTTAACCCCTTACGGAGCACGCCTTGGAATACTATGAAGAAAGCTATATAGGGGTGTTTGTAGTCTCCGCGGAAGCCGATCTCGACATCTACAACCTTGGGATACGTGGGCTCGTTGTTTAGCCTGACATCCTCCTGGTCTAGGAAGTGCTGCATGTTAGTAGCTAACATGCTCTTTTCATTCTCCAGCTTCTCTGGGTCTTTGACAATACTTTTGTATTCTTCGAGCTCATCGTAGTAATCGAAGATAACCACTTGTTCGACCAGGCCTGTATCTCTGACGAAGAACAGCCCTAAACCATAAACAGGCTTCAAACTTATCACCTCTTGCTTGACTCCTCGCTCATTATTCTCCTGTACATACTCAGTCCTTTTGGTGTTAGC
>JAWAXJ010000053.1:0-6420 GCA_038896955.1 Desulfurococcaceae archaeon | reverse complement strand
TCAGATACCCCCCTATACCCTTAAAAGGTTTACAGACTTTACAGACTTTACAGACTTGCTATTAATAGAGAACACCCAAAAGGACCCAAAAACCAGCTAGTCAGGAAAGCATTCAGGAAGCCCACTACAGCACACCCCCACCATTCTCTACATCAGGGTATATCGAGTATATCGAAATTCTAAACTCTTTTTATTTTTAAAACGAAATTTGTTTTTACAATAAATAACGGTAGGAAAGTCCGATATACTCCATATACCCGAATGTAGAGAATGATCCCTAGTCAAGTAAGGTCCTCCCACAGATTCCTATCCCTTTGAAGTATGTGTAGTGACCGCGGGTTACTGTCTTTACTTTGAACTTTGCTAGTAGCTTCTTGAGTCTCTTGGTGAATGTTGCTTGGTCTGATAGTGAGTAGAGCCTCTCTAGCTCTTCCTCGTCTTCCTCGGTGTACCTCTCTTTTACCTCACTAGCGTATGCGACACACTCTTGGTAGAGGTCCGAGGCGCTTATCTCTAGTGTTGGGTCTAGCTTCAGCCTCCCGATCTCTAGCATCTCCATGACTGTGTTGTACTCTGGGTAGGTGTAGCGGTTTAGTGCGTCCTCTATATCGCTTATTCCCGTGAACGAGTACTCCCCCGTGTCGTACACTCTCTTTATAGCGTAGAGTGAGGCGATTATCACGACCTCCACATCTCTTTCATCTAGCTTTGGGAATGTTTTCTCCCTCACCTTCTTGTTCTTAGTCTCCATCACTCTAAACCTACCCAGTAGAGCTTCCTTGGCGGGGCCGTCCTCGTTTATGGCTGGTGGGTCGTTAGTGGATATGTATATCTTCCAGTGGGGTCTGTAGTCGAAGGAGTCCCTGTACAACCTTCTAGCGGGGACTGGGTCTCCCCCAGAAACCTGCCTAATTATACTCCAGTCATATATCTGGGTTCTCTTACTAAGGTCTAGGTGCATTGCTACTAATGGATTCTTCCTAGCTAGCTTCCCCAAAGCCTTCTCTATCTCATCAGGGTTTCTACTCCCCAGTTTGCCCATATTAATCATTTCATAGTTTGCTTCACTCAGTACGGTGTCGCCGAAGAACTGCTTTAAGAATGTTGATTTACCAGTGTCTTTACGCCCCACTAATACGAATATGTTCTTAAAAGCAGGCACTATGGTGTTATTTATTGTATACCCAGGTACTAATCCCCTACCCATCATTTCAAGCATAAATAGAATTCTGGATTCATGTATTTTCGGGTCTACTCCCTCAAAATACGTGATGTCCCACAGTAACTCATATGTCTTCGGACTCATAGACTTAACTATCTCCAATATTTCCCCAGGCTTCTTAGGGGGTATGAAAACCTCCAACCCCCTCCTTATCTCTTCGAGGAGGTCTAGGTTAAGCCGATGTGGTATATGGTGGAAGACCCACACATCTTTATCGTGTTGTTTTATAGATGATTGTAGGTCTCCAGTTACTAGGAAGTTCTCGATATCCAGCACACAGTTCTCGAAGGATATAAGGGGAGTATATCCTTGGATAATTTTTGTATTATGTATGTTTATCTTCATTAACACATCATCCAGTGCGGACCTCCCGAACTTCGTTTTCTGTATATCGTGTAATTCCTCGCCCACCCACTTCTCTACCATGTCTTCACAAGGAGTCCAGTGCTTGCCGTCGTAACATCTATAACCAAGACTGCTTAATGAGTTAAAGACGTTTAGCTTGATGTGGGCTATGCCGTACTTCCTTATAAGCGCCTTAGCTATTTCATACGTTAGGTTTTCCTTATCGGTTATGTTGCTGGGCATTACACTGACTTCTCTAAATGCTATAGAGGCCTCGATTTTCAGCATCTCTTTTTCCCAGTTAGCTAGAGCCAGGCTGATTGCTGACCTGACTTCTTCGGGGAGATCTAGAGACACTATTTGGATAGGGTTCGATATGACGGCAGTAAACACGGGGTCGAAATCTTCGGGTGAGGGGGTTGGCGACCCTACGTTCTTATTAACCACGTAGTTTATCTTCAAGTTCTTCCCAGCCTTCTCAATTAAGACTACCCACTTTTTCTCTTTATCTTTTATTGTAACCTTCTTCGGTCTGTAGTCTATGTCTATGTTCGTGTTGTAGGCTACTTTGGGGGTGGTGGGTCTTAGTTCCTCGAAGAGGTTGTCTAGTGGTATGGCTTCCTCTCTCATTTCCCTCATCTTCGGCAGGCTAGCTTGAAGCTACAGTGCTCGCACCACGGGCCTCTAGAGGGTGGGGGTGGTTGATTACTTTTTAATGCTTCATGAAGTTGTTTAGCCCTTCCGATAACTTTTTTAAGTGAGCCTTTGCTTGGATGTATTTTGAATACTTTTACCTTTCCGTCAGTCCTCGATAGGTATATTATGTAGCCTTTTGAGGCGTTCATCATTGTTAAGTATGCTTGGGTCTGGAGTTGGTGTGATTCGTAAGGCCTTTCTGGTATCCCGTTAGTGGTTTTGAACTCAAGTATGACGTCGTCCTTGGCCGCGTCTACCCTACCCCTCAATACGAAGCCATCCAACCTTAACGCCACACCTACCTCAACATCCCAACCCTCCCTCCTGAGGATGTCCTGTAGCGCTACATGTATGTCCTGACCCACAACTTTTAGGAACTCCATAGGTGTTGGTTGAACCATCTTAACCCTAGTGAGGTAGGACTTCCTTAAGCACGGGTTTACGGCCTCAGTAACTGTTATTTCATCATCTCCGTAACTCTTATAATACATCAGTAAGTATCGGAAGATCCACTTATTCACCACAACTTCATCAACATCATGCATTTCCTTAGACCACCTTCACCAGCACTATAAACGCCTTGTTGATGTAGAGTACACCACTATCGGTTTGGACTTTGAGCCAGTAGGGTCTACTCTCGAGTATCCTACCCTTGACAGTAGTGCCGTTGTGTAGCGTGATCACTGCCTCCCTACCCTCAAACACCTCCTTAAAGTCCGCATAGTGCTTACCGTGCTTAGGCTCTGGCTTACTAGAGGTCCGCGACCTCTGTAGCTCCTTGTTAGCCCTCTCAACTAGCTCCTTGCTCATGCTACCTCAGCCTTGAATTCCTCGAGTAGCTCCTCGATGGTTTCGCAATCTTCTACACCTGACTCAGGGCATTCCAGGTGATCGTAGAGGATGCTGAGGACCTCGTACACTACCTTAGCCAGCCTACTCACTTCACTCACCCCTCAAGACCCAGTACGGGCACACACCCACTAGCGAGCATAGGGAGTCACCACTATCGCACTCGAAGCTAAAGCCCTGCCTACTCTCTAAGTCCACGAACCTCAACCACAGTTGCTTAGGCTTCAGTGAGTAGCGCCTAGGTCTCTGGTTGTTCCACCTAACGGCCAGCCCCACCTTCTCCAGCTTGCTCAAGACCTTACCCAGAAGCACTAGGGCGTGGTCCTCGGGGTCGTAACCGAAGACGTACACTAAGTCCCTAGGCTTGACGTACAGCCTCCTCTTAGCAACCACTAGCTCCAGCAGTAGCTTCAGACCCTTCCTCAGTTCCTTATCCGATAGTGGGGCCTCTTCGATCAACCGAGGGGGAGAGACCCCTAAGACCCCTCGGTCGGGGGCTAAGTTTTTAAGCCCCAACACACCACTTAACACGGGCTCCGTGCCCATGGTCTCACCCCATACGCCCAGTAGGGAACACCCCTAGCTGGTGCGTGGGTGCGGGGCCCCAGCCCCTCTTCTCCCCTATTTCTTCCCTCATCACTAGCGTCTCCCTCCAAGTTCTATCTAGTTTTCTAACTAAAATTTTGGTTAGAGAGTTTATAAGCTTTTTGGTGAAAGTTTTTATCCAACTTAAGGATAGAACTCTTAGGGAGAGTGTGTGAAGATCAAACTCTACAAGAGAATCAACAGAAAGTCTGGCAAAGAGTACGTGAGCTACTTCATCAACCTCCCAAAGAAGGTAGTAGAGCTCATGAGTTTCACGGATGCTAACGAGCTCGAGCTTGAGGTTAGGGTTATTGACGGGAGGCAGTGCATAGTCATCTACAAGCCCTAACCCACCGTTTTTTAGCCACAGAGTGAAGTAACTATTGGCTGGGGTTGGGTGGGGGCCTCTCATTTTCTTTAACCACCTTCTAC
Source organism: Desulfurococcaceae archaeon (assembly GCA_038896955.1). Taxonomy (GTDB): domain Archaea; phylum Thermoproteota; class Thermoprotei_A; order Sulfolobales; family Desulfurococcaceae; genus UBA285. Next base: position 2,291 of record JAWAXJ010000053.1, on the reverse strand, counting down.
TTTAAGTCCTCTTCGTTCTGGTAGGACTTTTAGAACTACCATAACTTTCTTTCCGTAGAGTGGTAGAAGCTCTTGTGGCAGGTATATTAGCGGATACTTTGATATTCTAGAGACTTTTCTCGGTCCTATCTCGATAACACGCTCATACTCTAGGGCTTCCATATTCTTATACCTACTAAAATAGGTAGTTTCAGAGTTTATAAAGTTGTTCAATGAAACTGTTTCATGTTTTTATGAGGAACATTTTTAAACATGCTTTATTTTATTAAAATGTGTTGTGCGTGGAGTTGAAACAGTTTCATTTATTAGTTGTGACCCACTTTATATTGTGGTGGTGTGATTGTCTCGAGAAGAGTTTGGTGTCGAGAAGGCTAAGGAAATAATACTGCAGATCCTGAGTGAGAGAGGCTACGCTAGATGGAGGGATTTTGAGGAGAGGTTGCCTAAAGCCACAATTAGTAGGGCGTTGAAAGAGTTGGAGGCAAGTGGTTTAGTAGCTAAGAGGGGGAAACATTATGTGTTAGTAACTAAACAATATGATGCCTTAATAAGAGGGGAATACGCTCCCGCACTATGCGAATTGATTCCTAGTTGCGTAGACTTCAATAAACTAGCTGATGACTTAATTAAAGAGGTGGGTGAAGGCATCTCTAAAATAGAGGAAGTGTATAACAAATTCTTTAAAGAGAGATTACCGTTACTCGAAGAGTCAGGAGTTTTAGGTGGTGCGTATTCTCTCATGCTTAGAGCAGTATACCAGAATAAAGCGATATTCGCGATAATGCTGATAGAAGTAGCTAAACTAGTGATAATGGCGAAGCTCCTGAGTGAGGGGTGCTACGACATAGTCGAGGATTTACCTAAAGAGTACGCTGATTTTCTGAAAAAAATAGTCGAAGACAACGCCAAGAATATTGGTGAGTTCCTCGGCGTTAGAGTGGAGGAAGCGCTTGAACCCCTGATGAGGTTAAGAAACGTCTTAATTAAACACGGATATACGGATATAGTAAGGATTAAGGTTATATCAACCTTTGAAATAACATTAAGTGTTAGAGAGTTAACGACAACTAGCATACTCACATCTACGAGCATATTCGAGAAAGTAGGCTTAAAAGACGGAGCTAGGTGTATTCTCACACTATTCGACATATCTGATAACTTATTTAAGACTGGTTGTAGACCATTAGGTGAGAAGGAAAAAGAGAATCTAACCAGGGATTGTGGAGTTTTAATTAAAGCCCTATCCAGGAAGCAGGGTTAGTAATCAAGTGCTGGAAAAGTTACTTACTAAGCTAGACCTGCTTTACAATATTTAGGTATTTTGGGTAGTGCTGTACGGCTAGCGTATAGAGGTTGAGGTAGTGCCTCGTTAGTATCGAGCGAGGTGTTCTTCCTTGGATGAAGTCCACGATTTCGGCAGGGATCCCTATCGAGAGCATTTTTGTGGCCACCCACTTCCTCACGTATTTCGGTCTGACTAGTCCCAATTCTATGGCTAACTTAGTCACGCGGTCCTCGCTTATGCTGACCCGCTTGAGTGGTGTCACGTGGAACAAGTGGAACGCCTTCTTGCTCCCCTCAGTCTTACCTATCACGTAGGTGTAGAACTCCCCATGGCATGCGTCGTTGCTTGGGTCGTAGCTCTTGAGGACCTCCACAACCTCCTTAAGCCTAGCACCGCTCTCGATAAGCAACCTATACACTAGGTATAAGGTACTGTGTTGCTTAACTCTCTCGAGAGACTCAGCTATTTCAGAATCGCTAGGTACCCTTAGGTCCACACCGCTCTTAGGAACCTTCAACTCCTTAGGGGGCTCCTTACCCAGCATCTTGTACAACAACCTGTATGCTTTAACTGAATGAGAGTTCCTAGGGTTCAAAGGCTTCCTTAGGTAGTTAGCCCTATCCCTACAGGTGCACTCGGAATTACCGAGCTCTTCAACACACCACCTAACGAAGTCCGCTATGACCGATGGAGTTATAACCAGCTCTAGATCATCGAGCTTACGGGGTGGGTTATAACTCACCGCACCGCTAGCTCCCCTCTTAGAGCCCTGGTAAGGCGGAGGTCCCGGGTTCAAATCCCGGCCGCGGCTCCACTTTTCTAGCCCGAATATGACACCTAGAGCTAAAACTGGGTAGCGTTACGAGAAAATATCGTGATGAACTAAGGTTAGCATACTTAACTACTCAACCTAGAAAGCTCTTAACTCCTCCCTAAAGTAGAGTCTAGGGCTACCGTCTCTCAGCCCCACATAGAGTTGTGGTTTTAATACTTTACGTAGTGAGTA
>JAWAXJ010000052.1:0-6496 GCA_038896955.1 Desulfurococcaceae archaeon | reverse complement strand
ACGGCTGGTAAAACTCTACGTGAAAATGGTAGTATGGATAGTTACCCTTTGAAGGAGGATTGTGTATAGCCATTATGTAGGGTGCATCCCGTTCTAGGAGAACAGTGTACAACCCTGTAACAACTCTGAGAGTATCAGCGAGGTGTTCTACTTCGCTGCCCTCTAGATCGCTTATTGATCGAACATGCCTCTTTGGGTACACGTGGAGCTCGTAAGGCCACATGGCATAGTACGGTAGTAGAACCACGAAGTGCTTGTTTTCGTATACTACTCTGGTGTTTTCGCCTAGTTCGTAGTTTACTATGTCGCAGATCAGGCAACCACCGTTTCTATCGCTGTACTCCTTCATGGACTCCAGCTCTGCTCGTATTCTGGGTGGAACAAACGGGAGAGCGTACACTTGAGAATGCGGGTGTGTAAGTGAAACTCCGATCTCCTTACCCTTGTTCCTGAATATAGCAACGTACTCTACGTATTCTCTCTTGGATAGCTCCTCGAACTCCTGTCTGTAGAGCTCAACAACCTTTATCACCTGGCTCAGCGGAAGCGTGTAGAAATCCCCCTCGTGGCTGGGGGTTTCAACAATGACTCTGCAAACCCCTTTTGCTTCCCGCACACTATAGCCTTTGAAGCCCGGTTGAAGAGGCTTTTCAGGTTCTTCGATTAACGCTGGGTATTTATTTGGCAATGATACAGCATCCCATTTCTCCAGATGAGCTAGCTCTGGTGCACCCGGACAGAATGGGCATGTGTACACTTTGCTCTTCTCCTCAGGACGCCATGGTCTTATAGACCTATGCTCTGCTACTATTACCCATTGTTTTACGAGCGGGTTCCATCTTACTTCATGCACAACTGTCACCCGCGAGGTCTACTGAGAGCTACGCGTATTGCACTCCTTCTCGAATAGCTCTCTAAGCTCATCAGGATTGTTAAACACAAGCCTTAATACGTACTTCAAACCGTGGTTCTCAATCATGTTGTTGAGTGCTTTGTAGAGTTGGCAGTTCCTAGCCTCGTAATCTCTTACTCTGTTTAAAACCATGTTCTGGAGTATTTCACCAAGCCTTGCATCTACGCTGTCAGATAAGTGAACAATGAGCCCCTCTAGTGTTGTAAATGGTACGAGTCCGTGTACTTCTGAAACGGCTCTTATAAGCTCCTCCGGTGCGCCTCTTCGAGCGAGCTCTGCGACCACGGCGTAATCGTGACTAAGGTACCAGTCTTCCCTGGGTTTGTAACCACCGTAAACGGTGTCCTGCGCGTACTGATAGTACTTGTATATGTCGTGTAGAATCGCTGTTGCAACCACGAGATCCCTGTTGACTTCTAAACCATATACTTCACTGAGTACGTTTGATAGTGCAAGTGCTATCTTCACAACAGAGAGAGTGTGTACCGCGAGTCCACCCTTGAAGAAGTGGTGTTTACGGGGTGCTGCAGGAGATTCCTCTAAGGTTATCAAGGGTTTAACGCTTGTAAATGACAGCAGAGGATTATCCAGTATACTGCAAACCACCCTTCTCAGCTCTTCGTTTGCTATGCTACTAGCTAGTTCCCTTAGCGCGTTCAGTTCACTCATGTAGCCAAGCACCACGTTTTGAACTCCAATTTTAGACAACGGTGGCTTCCAATAACTTATATACTTCGACCCAGCTACTTATTAGAAGAGAAGGTTTCGGCACAGAGGTGCTCTTTGCCTTGGAGCGTGTTTTCGCAGTTGGAGTTGGAATGACAAAGATTGGCAGATTCTACGAAAAACACGCAAAAGACCTTTTCGCAGAAGCGCTCTGGAAAGCTATCGAAGACGCAGGCGGTTTAAAGCCCAAAGCTATGGTTGTTGGTAACATGACTTCTAGTGTTCTGATGCAGCAGGACAACCTGGGTGCTCTTGTAGCAGATCACTCCGGTTTCAGAGGTTTACCTGCATTCAAGGTTGAAGCAGCCTGTGGAAGTGGAGGCGTAGCGCTATACGTAGGATACGCGATGGTTAAGTCGGGACTAGCTGATGTTGTAGCTGTAGGCGGTGTCGAAAAGCTAACAGAGGCTGTTACTGAAACTGCAACCAGGGCTCTTGCTCAGGCTGCTGACTATGACTACGAGGTTTTCTACGGTGCCACCTTCACAGGACTGAACGCCATGATTGCTAGACTTTACATGCATACCTTTGGTTACAGCGACGAAGATCTATCCTACTGGCCACTCAAAATGCATGAGTACGCTAGTTACAACCCATATGCTCAGTTACCCAGGAAAACAACCATGGAGGAGATACTTAGTAGCCCACTCATAGCAGACCCAATAAGGCTCTTCCACTCAGCACCTATTGGTGATGGAGCAGCGGTTGTACTCCTGGTTAAAGGCGAGGAGAAAGCGAGAGAGGTTTCAAAGATCACGGGTAAAGACACACTCGTGGAAGTAGCCGGGGTTTCTGTTTCAACAGATAGTGTTGACTTAACCTCAAGAGCAGACCTTCTCACAACAGCATCAACGGTTAAGGCTTCACGTGAAGCTCTCCAAATGGCTGACCTCACGGTAAGGGATATAGACTACGTTGAGTTGCACGATGCTTTCCACATAACAGCCTACATATCCATAGAGGATCTAGGGTTCGCCCCGAAGGGTACAGCAGCTAAGCTGTACAAGGAAGGACGATTCCAGAAAGGTGATAAACCAGAAATAAACTTTAGCGGTGGACTGAAAGCCCGTGGACACCCTGTTGGAGCTACAGGTGTATACCAGCTCTCCGAAGCCGTCATGCAACTAAGAGGAGATTTCCCAGGATACAAAGCAAGCAACCCTGAGACCGCTTTAATACACAACATTGGTGGAATAGCTACTATTACAGCTGTAGCTGTTCTCAGGAGGTACAAGTAGCATGAGTAGTCACGAGGAGCTTCTAAAGAAGCTCACTGAACTGAGAGAACTGTCTACACTGGGTGGAGGTAAGGACAAGATTGAACAGCAGAAGCAGAAGGGTAAGCTATGGGTTAGAGAAAGACTGGAAAAGCTTTTGGACCCTGGATCCTTCGTTGAACTCCAGTGGCTTAGAGTTCACAGGTCAACCTATTTCGGACTTGACAAAGTGAAGTACTATGGAGACGGTGTTGTAACGGGTTACGGTAGAATAGCCGGAAGACTGGTTTACGTGTATGCTCAGGACTTCACTGTGCTAGGCGGAAGTATTGGAGAAGCTCATGGAGAAAAAATAGCTAGAACAATAGAGCTAGCCATGCAGAGCGGTGTCCCCGTCATAGGCTTATACGATTCAGGCGGTGCTAGAATACAAGAAGGTGTTGCAGCTCTCCACGGATGTGGAAGGATCTTCTACATGAACGTGAAAGCCAGCGGCGTTATACCTCAGATCGCTCTCATACTAGGTCCCTGCGCAGGAGCAGCATCCTACAGCCCAGCACTAATGGACTTCGTGATCATGGTTAAAGGCTCATACATGTTCATCACAGGTCCCGAAGTCGTTAAAGCAGCAACAGGTGTAAGTGTAACCTTTGAAGAGCTTGGTGGCGCAGATGTTCACGGTTCTATAAGTGGAGTAGCACACTTTGTTGCTGAAACCGAGGAAGAAGCATTCGACATAGTTAAAAAGCTACTATCGTACTTACCCAACAACAGCGCAGAGGATCCTCCCTACGTAGAAACCGAAGACCCTGTGGATAGGAGACTCGATGAACTCTACGAGATCGTTCCAACAGACCCCGTTAAACCATTCGATGTGAAACAGGTAATAAGGCTTATCGTAGATGACGGTGAATTCCTAGAAGTACAAGCCAACTACGCCAGAACCGCGGTAATTGGCTTCGGAAGAATAGGTGGATATACAGTCGGTATCGTAGCAAATCAGCCTGCAGTCAACGCAGGAGTCATAGACATTGATGCTAGCAATAAAATTGCGAGATTCGTTAGATTCTGCGACTCCTTTAACATACCAATAGTAACCCTTGTTGACACACCTGGTTTCATGCCTGGTGTGGATCAGGAGCACGGAGGGATAATAAAGCATGGAGCAAAAGTTCTCCACGCTTACGCTGAAGCCACAGTCCCAAAGATCACCGTTATCATGAGGAAAGCCTACGGTGGAGCCTACATAGCCATGGGAAGCTATGCTCTCGGAAGCGATGTAAACTATGCTTGGCCAACCGCTGAGATAGCTGTCATGGGACCCGAGGGAGCTGTTAGAATACTCTATAGGAAGGAGATCGAGAAATCACCTAATCCTGAGGCTTTCTACGCTGAGAAACTGAGAGAGTACAGGGAGATCTTCGCTAATCCCTACAGGGCAGCTGAACTTGGGTACGTGGATGACGTAATAGACATGGCTGATACGAGAAGAAAGATCTACGAGGCTCTTAGAGTTTTAATAGGAAAACGCGTTGAAACTCTACCAATGAGAAAACATAGTAATATTCCACTATAGCTGCTTTATCTTAACTAGTTTTTCACCTTTTTTCACAGCACTTCCGGGAGACACGTAAACCTCCTCTACGACACCGTCGAGATCAGACTTCACCTCGATGACCATCTTCATAGACTCCATTAAGAGAACTACGTCACCCCTGCTGACTTTGTCGCCCGGTTTTACTTTAACTTCTAGTATTTTCCCTGTTATAGGAGATAGTATTAACCCTGGTTCAGCCGTTCTAGGACCAGCGGGTTTTTCCGCTTTTAACTCCTTCGACTCCACGACATCGATGTACGATATGCTGTCTACCAGCAGAGGCTCGGAATTAACGTATATGCCGTGCGCTTCGCTGGAGAAAACAGAGTAGAGCTCACCATTTATGTTCATAATGTACTTTCCATCATTGGCTCTTTCTACTCTGAGTTTGTAGAGTTTTCCTGTTCTCCTATCCTTGAATACTAGTAGATCTCTCGTTTTCTCAATAAGCTCTAGTTCAACTGTAGCACCGAGAGTAGTTCTAACTTTGAATACACGCGGCATTCTTGTTCAAGCCTCAGCAACGCCGACCTTCTTCACTAATCCGACACGGATTCGGTCATCACACTACCTTAACTATAATGTGCTCTAGGGTATATTAATGCGTACTATCAGGCTCTAAGAGAATCACAGAAACCATACTAAAGGTTATCAGCTTTGCAACGCAGGATATTACCCAGTATTGGTTACAGGAGTTCGTGGAGGGGTTTTACTTGTTGGACTTGAAATCAGTAAAGCAGAGAAGAGAAGAGTTCTGGAGTAGTAGTCCAGTTTACAAAGCACTGTACAACAGGTTGCTTAAACAAGGCTACCATATAATAGGAACCATTGGTGCTGTTAAACGTTGCCATTGGACGAAGGAAGCTATACTGAGACGTAGATTCTGCTATAAGTGCTTATGGTATGGTATCGAAAGCCACAGATGCATACAGATGACACCAGTGGTAGCATGGTGCTGGAACAGGTGCTTGCACTGCTGGAGAGTGGAACCAGAGGACATAGGAATGCACTGGGACGATACGAGACCACCAGTTGTTGACGACCCAGAGGTTCTAGTTGAAGAGAGCATAAGAGTACACAAGCAGATCGTGGCTGGCTACAAGGGGAATCCTAAAGCTGATCAGAAGATGGTTGAAGAAGCCATGAACCCGAAGCATGCTGCAATAAGCTTAGCGGGCGAACCACTACTATACCCTAGACTCAGCGAGCTAATAGAGGAGTACCACAAGAGAAGCATTACAACTTTCCTCGTTACGCATGGAACACGACCTGACGTTCTCAAAAACCTGGGTAAGGAGCCTTCTCAACTCTACATAAGCTTTGAATCCTGGAACAAGAATGTGTACGAGTACTTCAACAGGCCACTAGTTCCCAGAGCTTGGGAGCTTTTCCAGGAAACAATTGACTTAGTCAGGTCGTTTAGATCCCCGGTAACATTCAGAATAACGCTCGTTAAAGGTTTCAACGATAACGAGGAAGCCCTTAGAACTTTCGCTAAGTTCATTGAAAGAGGTTATCCTCACTACGTTGAGGTAAAAGCCTACATGTACCTAGGTGGTAGCAAAGGAAGACTCACCAGGGATAATATGCCGAGTCACAGCGAGGTTAAAGCCTACGCTGCAAAGCTCGCTGAATTAACAGGGTACATTTTACTCAGCGAGTCTGTACCCAGTAGGGTAGTGCTTCTCAGTAGGTTAGAAAACCCGATTCGACACGGCAAAGGATGTCCTGATGGTGTTAGAAACCCGGAGAAGTACGCCCCAGTTATAACCGAGGAGTACGAGGAAGCTGAAGAGGCTTAGTCTATAAGCCTGTACTCTCTACCTGCGTGAAGAATTACCAGTGCTTCCTTTCTCATCTCCTCGAGAAGAACCCTCTCGTGAGAAGTGAGCTTATCTAAGTCTGATACTTTAATTGGAAACTTTGAGTTGAACTCACTGAAGAACTGTGCATCAACAACAAGTGAACCTACTCTTACAAGTTTGTTTTCAGCTATTATCTTATCGAGCAGTCCACCCAGCTTAGCTTGCGCGTAGCTGTAGG
>JAWAXJ010000051.1:0-6676 GCA_038896955.1 Desulfurococcaceae archaeon | reverse complement strand
ACCTTTTTTGGTTCCCATGTCGGAGTGGTTCTCATCGCACCGTGGCTCCCATTTCTAGCTGGTTCACAGCCTCTTCTGGTTCCCACACAAGCGTGGTTCGCAAAAAGTTTTGGTTCCCATCATTTTCTGGTTCACAGTTGTTGATGGTTCCCAGTTTATAATGGTTCACATTTGAACTTGGTTCACCATAAGCTTTGGTTTACATCCACCAAAAAAAAGTTTCGCCGCTACCTACGCCACACCTCGCCAGCCCTACCCTCAAGTATGCCTTTCAAAGCCTCCTCGTCTGGTATGTCGTCGGCGTGCGCCTTAGGCCTGACGTACGATCTATGTCTAGGTATCACCATGCCTTCAGCCCTGGCTGATATCTCCCACGCATGCGAAAGTATTATCTTCGCCAGGTACAGCTTCGCCAACCCGTCCATATGGGCTTTGCATGCAGGCGTCTTAGGCTTCCCACCCTTCCTAGCAGCGGCTCTAGCAAGCTTTGCAAGGCAGCTTGCGTAGAGCGGGCACGACGACGGGTTGGATACATACTCCTCGAACCCCCTAACCTTAGCCAGATACTCCTTCTTACACCTGTATATCGCCGTGTAGTATGGATCCCTAGCCATCAGGATATTCGTAGCTATCCACCAGGCCCTGCCCTTAAGCTTCGGGTTATGCCTAGCCTTAACACCGCTCTCAAGCTTACCCGCCGGGGTTAAACCCCAGTACTGCCATATCTTGCCGGCACTCGTGACGGGCACAGCCTCCTCAGTCCCATCCATCCTGAGCCTCCACATGTACGGCGACGCATAGCCTAGCAGGAACAGCGTATTCCTAGCACCAAGACCCATAACCACCTCGGTACCCCAACGCCACAGCGGATGCTCTCTAAAATGCTCCTTTGCAGCTTCTAAAAGCCACTTCTCATCCTCCCTTATCCTATCAAGGTAGTCTGCATTCATCTGTTTAGCCCAGGGTGCCTCGACAACCCTGAACCTAAGCTTCGCAGCCTTCCTAAGCTCAAGCAGATCCTCGTAGGTAGCGGCTACAAGCCTAGCCGTCCTATAGTATTCCGGTCCGAACATGCCTCCCACCAAAGAATATATTAACTATCGGATATAAAAGTTTTTATATCCGAGCACACACCGTAGCTAGTGTGTAGATGCGAACCAAATTTTTGTGGGAGCCACAAGATGCTGTGAACCAGAATGTTTGGGAACCACGATGTTTGTGAGCCAAGGGAGTGTGGGAGCCAATTCGCATGCGAGCTACGTCTGCTCGACAAGCTTCTCAGCCTCCCTCACTATGCTGGCAACCCTATCTCTAAGCCTCTCCAGGTCTTCGAGCGGGTAGTCGTCTGGGTAGAAGTGGTATGCCCAGTCGAACGTAGCTTCAACCTCAGCCTCAACCTCCCTCAACATCTCCAGGAGCCTACGAGCTATGGGTGTACACATACCAGCCACCCAAAAATGATATGTTAACAATCGATATAAAAACTTTTATACTTGTGCACGCCATGTATAGTTTAGGTGTAAACCAGGAGAGGGTTGGAACCATTCGTCAGTGTGAACCATATCTCCCTGGGAACCACGATGCAATGTAAACCAACTTCATATGGAAGCCGAATCGTATTGTGAACCATTAGAGGAAGGAAACCATACAAGTCTGTGAGCCAAAACGGATGGTTCAAACCCCGGCTATCCTTGAAGCCGTCTTCACGTACTGTCTAGCCTTACCTGCGAGAACCCTTAGCTCGATGACCGCACGTCTATCCGTGCAGAATCTTTCAGCCCAGTCCAGGACAGCCTCTATATCGCTTTTAAGCTTCGCGAGAAGCGACAGCAGCTCGTCAACATCCCCCACAGCCATCCACCCCCTAAACATAGTATATATGTTTTCGTTTAAAAACGCTATTGTTCTGTACGTTCAACCCGGCCGTATGGAAAAATCACGGTAGTAGGAAATGTTGTTGTCTTGTTGAACAAACAACAAATATCAGAGGTAAGGTGTACGTTACGAGAAAAGCTTTTCAACATATCTTTTAGCGAGTTCAAGCCTAGCTTCTTCGCTCAGCTTTGGGTACTCGCTGGTGAAACGCTCCCTCAGCCAGACTGCTACATGCCACTCCCCCGGTGGTACGCCCTCTGACACAGCCCTTTCTCTAGCTTTCTTCCAGAGCTCGTCATACTTAGCCGGGTTGGAAGAGACCTGTATTGTTCTGATCTTCTTCGCAACCCCGTCTGGATCGTACCTGCTCAACCCCATCGCCTTCAGGAACCCGGGGTCCTCCCTAGCCATGTACCTAGCTAGGTGGACATCCACAACCGGGATCTCGCAACCCGCATCCAGCAATGTCATATCTATCCCCTTCCAGCCCAGCCCATAGACATCTCTGCCCTCCATCTTCATATGCCTCATCCTCCTCCTATCACAGTTCCTAAGAATCTTTATCCACTCGCCGGCGTGTTCTACCTTATCGCATATGTACTCTACCACCTTCCTAGCGTTGTAGAACTTTAACCCAATCAGCGGTGTCGGGTCCAGCGGGCATCTCGTCTTCTCTGGGCTTGGACTTAGCTTGAGCATGGTATCGATAGCATCCCTATCCTCGTCAACCCTCATCAAGTGGGTGTGTGCTATACCGTGCATAGTCGCACGCCAAGGATCAAGCCGCCTAGCCCTATCCATGTATAGCCTCCCTAGGTCCCTCCAGCCGCCCAGCTCGCCCATGTCTACCACTCCTCGGGCTCGTGGAGCTTCTTCTCCTCCCTCTGCCACGCGTACCTCAGCACATCATCTAGGAAGCACGCACATGTGAGCTTGCCGCATACAACCAGGTTCCTCTCCTTGTAGACCTCGTCTGATGGCAGGACGCCCACATACTTCCCATCCCTCCAGGTGTCATAGGTCTCAGGCGTCCTCTCGACCGCCACTAATGATGGCTTAACCCCCCTCCTCTCCAGCTCTTTGAGGAGCTCCTTGACGTCGTCCGGAATCTCCACCTCCATCTTATATCACCGGCTTCTTCTCTACCAGCTTCTCATATGCCTTCAATAGCTCGGGGACAGAGGCTATGTAGAAGTTCGACCCGTAAATAGCTAGGGCTTCCTGCCTCGCCTCCTTTGCATACTCGACTATGGCTTTGGCTATGGCTTCCGCCTCATCCTTGCTAAGACAATGGTGTGCAGCCTCAATGACCTTAACCGGCTCTCTGTATAGCCGTCCATCGCTTATCCAGGACCCCTCGGCGTCGTAAACCGTGCTTCCACCTATAACCTTGTTGATATTGCTTATCAGCTTCTCCACGGCGTCTACGCACTTGCCATAACATGTCGGAGCATAGATCTTAAGCCTCTCCCTAAAACATGTAACCCCCTTAATACTTTTTAAAAACTCTTCAAGTTTATCTTCCACACTCATTTTTATCAAAAAAGAAGGGAGGGATAACCCTGTATTTAAAGCTTTGGCTTAAACATCGCAGAGGAAGGCCTTTATCCCATCTTTATCCCATGCTCCTCTAGGAACTTCCCGGCCTTCTTCCCCTCTTCGATTACATGGTATAGGTAGTCCCTCTGTTCCGGCGTCAGCTTATCACCCTCCTCCCTCAAGATCTTCTCCGCTGCTTCACCACTCTTAACCGCCGCCATATACAAGCCCGCTATGAAAGGCCCTACACGCCCCTCCCCCTTAGCGGCCACGTTATTCGTGAACACCCCTTCCTCCTTTTCCCTGAGTTTTAGAAGGTACTTTATGACATCCTCATATGTCCTAGGCTTGCCATTCTTAGCCATGAGCTCGCCTAAGAGTTTGCTAAGCTCCCTATGTGTTTCATCGCTTATCTTTATAGTCCTCATCCTCCTTTCTCCCTCAGCCATGTTATCACCCCCCGATGAGCTTTTTATCTAGGTCTGCCTGAACCTTTTCGGGGTCCTCGCCGGCGTTAAGCCTCCTCCAAGCCTCAAGCAGCAGTTTGTCCTTTTCGTCATACTCATACTTGCCGGTTAGGGCCGTCAAAACAAACCTATCCGAGTCCCTGTAGAGGGCTGCCAGCTGTAGCGCCAGCTGTAGCACGCCGGCGTAGATCGCGATCATCTCCTCCTTTTCGGCCTCCTCCCTTCTTACGAGGATGTCGTAGGTTGAGCAGAAGAGATTGCTCGTCATGCCTATGGCCACAGCGAATTCGACACCGAGCTTCCAGAGCAGTCTTTTAACCTCATCGTTGAACCTTTCGAGGAGCTCCGCGTCCCTGCTTCCGGCTAGGATTGCGTCCTCGTGGATCTTGATCCAGCCTTCACCCTCAGCGTCGTAGTATCCCCTCCACGGATCCGTTGGGTGCCACTCGAACTGTATCGGCGAAATTCCCTCCCCACAATAGTCGAACTCGAGGTCCTCCAAATCGTCCCCCTCAACCTCGGCGATGAAATATTCGTCGAAGCTGTAAGTTACCACCCACTTCTCCACGACCTTATCCTTCGGCCGGTAGATTAAGACGACGCCCTGAGGCTCTACTTCATCGAACTCCCTACATACGCCGCAGACCCATCCTCCCAGCTTCTCGGACCAAAAGCCACTTTCAACCACGTACCTTCCGTACTTCTCCCACGCCTTTTCACCACAGACTACACACACAGTTTCGGGATCAACCCAGTATTCCTCCACCACTATCACCCCCAAGTAGTATAAGTGGAAAAGGTATATTAAAACTTTTCGGTATACCAAAGGTAAGGAAGTTTCATAGCGGCTCGGTTACAAGCTTAACCTCCCTTACCCTAACAAACCTAACGAATTTATACTTCCTACCGCTACCCTCATCAATGAAGTCGTATTCACCATTTTCAACCTGAACACACTCAGGCCAGAGTGGGTGTATACCCCGCTCCGTCAACCGCATTATAATGCTTAATGGAAGTATAGTTACAACTTCATCAGCCCCGTACTGTTTTATGAGCCTAATGACGTGGTCCGCATCCCTAACGCCTGAGGCATACTGTAGTATCTGCACCTTGCCGAAGATCCTCTCGAGCTCCTCAACCTCTTTTGGAAGCGGTGGATGACGGGAGATCCACAAAATCCTCTTCACGACTGCACCACCCTCCTCAGAAGCTCTTGTAGCTTCTTTTTCATCTCGACGTCCTCTGGCGGCGGCGCAGACTGTGAGATTTTGATCCTCAGCCCGAGCTCGGCCTCGACGGCTTTCACGTTAGCGCCGCCCTTACCAATGAACCTCCCGACGTGCTGTTGCAGGTGCTGGGGTACGTGGATCACCACGGCTCCGTCCTCAAGCCTCACGTCGCACTCGTTGATCAGTAGCGCTAGGATCGGCGAGATCTTCCTGTACGCACTCTTTACCGACTCCTTGACGTCGCTCAGAGCCCTCTGTTGAAGGCCGTACTCCCAGAAGTTGTCCTCGATGCTCTTAATTATCGCCTCTGTCTCCTTGAGTCCGAAGCGGCCCTTAAATATGATTGAGAAGCCCTTGACTTCGATGATTCCTTTGTGAGTACTTATGGTGAGCTCTGGAAGGTTCAGACAAACTCTCTGCTTGAACTCCACGGTTATGGTGTTCGGGTCCACCTCCTTCTCGACGGTACGCTGTAGGGCGCCGTCTGGCTCATCCCTCCAGTACTTCTCGTGGAACAGTAGATTCGTCAAAAATCCTAAGCCATGCTTTAGGTAGGTTTCATCGATGCTCAGTCTCGCTGAATCGTCATCAAATTCCCCCCTCATCTCAATGATCTTTTCCAAGGGGAGGGGGCTCGGCAATAAAGCTCTAATATGGTAGCCTCGATATGTTTCATAGAGCTTGAACTCGATGCCCTGAGTGCTTAGGAAGTTCAAAGCATCAATCAGCTTCGCCTTGGTGTGATCATCTTTATAATCATAGTCTAACGTGAACCATACACTCCTATACTTCTCAATGGCTGAGATTAGTGGCTGAGGAATGTTTGAGACGGCTTTAACATTTACCCCCTCGTCAGTTCTTTCGAGTTTGATAGCAACATAGAACGGAAAGGTTAATGGAAAGGTTAATGGAATATGTTCATAGCCAACGTATGCTAAATGTTCCTTTCTCCACTCGGGAAAGACCTTCAAGAGTATCTCCTCGGCCTTCTTAAAGGCCTCATCAGGAGAAATTTTATTGGAAGTAAATAAATGAACCGCATACGGATGAGAGTAAACAGACTCAAAGTCGCGGGAATAAACCATGATATGCCACATTTTTATTTACACCTCCAGCAAAATGTTCGGTTTAGCTTCATTAACGTAAATACATCTAAAGTTCTTGCGGAGTAGCACGTTATCTGTCTTGATGAAGATACAGGTGATATCAAGGTTAGCTGACTTCGCGGCTTTTACAGCATCTTCGCTGACTTCGTCGATGCCGTCGGTTACTATGATTACTTTTTCATCTCTGTGATTCTTTGTAGCGTCTTCGAGCACGTTGGTAATATTGGTTCCACTATCGGCCCTGATTTTCACTAACACATCAATTAGCTGAGCAAAGTCGACTATTGGATCATGGACTTCAACATCGAAGAGCTTCAAAGTCATTTTAGCCCCTACTTTCTTTAACTGATATGCAAGTGCTAAAGCACTAGCTGCGGCAAAACTGATTTTTGGAACATACTCGGTTTGGATGGGACTAACATGGTACTTGATGTCGTCACCCATCGACCCACTTTTATCT
>JAWAXJ010000050.1:0-6700 GCA_038896955.1 Desulfurococcaceae archaeon | reverse complement strand
TCTAGGTTCTATATCAACCGATGAAAGAACAGCGAGTATTCTGACAACACCAATAACGCTCGTGTACTTTGGTATAGCATTCGCGCTAATCTTCATAGGCATGGAACCAAACCTCTCGTTCGCCATAGTATCCGGAATAATCGTAATACCGATTCCCACTCTCTACGTGCTATCAAGTATCACTGGTCAACTAATTTACGGGTTGATCTCAGTCGCTGTTGCAATATTCCTCAGCGCTGTATTAACAATGGTAGCAACATACATATTCAACCGCGATATTGTAATACTGGGTTTAAAGCTCAGCTTGAGAAAAACGAGATCCTAGTAGCCTATACACAGGTTCAATAGAAGCTATTATGAGCTAGTATCCCCGGTCCTGGGAGTAGAAGTAGTGTTCGCGAGATGGAAAAGCACCAGTTTTAACTTCCTCGACATATTTTCTAACGGCATTTACTACTATGGTTCTTAGATCAGCGTAGGCTTTAGCAAAGGGTGGAGGAGTCTCCGTTAAGCCCAGGACATCTGTTATAACTAAGACCTGACCATCGCAGAACGGTCCACTACCAATGCATATAACAGGCACAGATGTTTCCTTGGTTATGGTTTCAGCTACGTCGGCAGCGGTGTATTCTACTACAATCGAGAAAACACCAGCTTTTTCGAGCTCTTTGGCATCTTCGAGTATTTTCTCACGTTCCTTAACCGTTAACCCTCTTTTCCTGTAGCCTCCAATGAGAAGCGCTCTCTGAGGGTTGAGCCCTATATGACCCATTACAGGTATACCAGCTCTAACTAGAGCCTTTACAGTATCAACCATCTCGCTACCACCCTCCAGCTTTACAGCATCTGCTCCCGCGCGTATGAGTAATCCCGCGTTTCTAACTGCTTCCTCAACGCTTACCTCATAGCTTAGGAATGGCATATCGCCAACGATCAGAGCTTTCGGTTTAGCACGTGCAACGCTCGCGGTGTGCATGAGCATCATTTCCATGGTAACTGGATGCGTTGACTCATAGCCGTGGACAACCATTCCTACGCTGTCACCAACTAGTATAATGTCAACTCCTGCAGCATCAACAAGCTTAGCTGTTAAGTAGTCGTATGCGGTGATCATGGCTATCCTTTCTCTGCCTTTCATCTTCAGGACGTCTCTAACGCTGATCTTCTTTCGCAACATTCATCGACCCGGCTTCTACACCACAGTAGGATAACGATCATAGTGTTATTTATTCAGGTTCCAGCTTACTTCATGTTCGCGGACTTCTCCAAAAGCTTAATCAGTAGAGTGATAGATCGGTTCACCTTGGCTTCCTCCCCAAGAGTTTTCCAGATGAAGCCGTTTATGTAGTCTATCTCCGTTGTTCTACCCATTAGAACATCCTGAGCCATGCTAGAAATGTTCTCGGATACAGCTTTTACGCTTCTCTCTACATAGCTTAGCAGTCTTTTCGGATCCAACGTGTAACCGTGCTTTTTTGCTGCTTTGCACACTTCTTCAAGGATCATCTCGGCTAACTCCATTCCCTCCTTCTCTAGTACAATCCTGTTCTTGAATCTCGCTAGAGCAGTTATGGGGTTTACTACGGCGTTTAAGGCTAGTTTTAGCCATCTATAGTAGTCTATGTCGTCGACTACTCTGAACTCTAATCCACCCAGTCTAAGTATTCTGGATAGTTCTAGTAGCTCTATACAGGGCTCTTTTCTACATCCGGTCAACACGGTATCTCCACCGTGGTAGACTACCTCAGCTCTGTTCACGCGTTCCGCGCCGAAGTAAACAACACCTCCAGCAACCTTTAGAACACCTGAAAGTGTTTCCTCGGCTAGTTCTAGTGAGCCGAACCCGTTCTGAGTCATGATCACGACACTGTGAGGAAACGTTATTTTCTTCATCAACTCCAAGGTTTTGTCAACATCGTATGCTTTTACGGTGTTGAACACAAAAACGCACTTGTCTAAGGGATTTAAGTAATACCTTGGTACTACTGGTACTACTAGGCTTACTTTTCGCTGTTTATCATGCAGTAAAACTCCACCTTGCTCGGAAACAGCTTTAACGCTATCTTCTGAGCCATAGTACACTGGTATTTGCTCTAAACCGCTTCTATAGAGGAAGTAAGCGATGCTAGACCCTACAGCACCTCCACCAATAATGCAGACTTCAGAGTACATTTTCGTCTCCAAGACGTGTGAATCCATATGTGGGTTTTAAGAGCAATTGTTGTACTACTCCAGCTAGAGCAGTATTGCATATCAAAGACAGTATTCGAAGTTCAGTTGTTCTACAACAGTATACTTTCGTTCGACAACTACAACGTGCATTGTTCTACACATTGAGGTCCTCGTCATCACCAACGTATTCTCTTGAAACTCTGCTTTGCACTAACGCTCTCAAGTACGCTGTGTGTGCTGTTGAAGTAGCATGGGGTTTCTCTATTCTACTAGAGACAAGGTCAGCTAAGTGTAGTAGCTCTTTGAGAGTAGCTATCTCTCCTTTGAACACTTCTTCGTATTTTTCCATTTCACTAATCAGTTGTGTGATCTTATCTAGCTCGGTGAATACGAAGTTCTTGAAGAGCTCTTTATCTGCACTTGTAAGCTTATCCTTAGCTAGGAGTCGTTTAAGCCAATCAAGCCTTGTCTTAGGCTCCAGGCTTTTGTACTTAATATGTAGTGCTTTGATTGCTGGATCCTCAAATGGCGTATTGTAATACTCGGATAGAACTCTTCTTACAGCTTCTATATCTACGAATCTCCACCATGTTTGATTAGATGAGCTGTAGGACTTTTCTATAATACCGTACTCCTTCTCGAGTATTCTCAAGAGATTAACAGGATTGTAGTTGAATCCTATTGATGTAAGTTTTAGAACTAGGTGTTTAAAGCTAAAATCCCCCAGCCTATGGTCAATATGAGGGTCTTGCGATAGATCAAACGCTGTCTTCAGCACAATTAATCCTTTTTCACCGTATTTTTCAAGAAAGGCGATTAGCCTAGTATAGGTTTGCGTGTACACTCTTGAGTGCACCCAGATAGTCTTGATAGCGTATTACAGTATATAACTGTAGCCAGTTGAATAACCATGAAGGTATTACTTGATCTCTCGAGAGTGATTTAAAGAGACTATTAAGCCTAGTGTTCACCAATTCACTAAAGTTTAACCTTGTATATCCTGGTGGTTAAACCACCATGCATTACAGTTCGCTGATGCTCTATCTCGAGGCCCACTTTTTCGGTAGCTTGTTCAAATTGCTTTACAGAAGCTGTTATTAAGACAAGTCTTGCACCCGGGAAAACATCGGCTAGAACTTTAGCAAAGCTTTCGTAGAATTCACCGATCTTCTCTATTCTGTGGGATCTAATACCGTAGGGTGGATTCGTTACCACAAGCGAGGCGTTTATACCTTTGTAGCTTTCTTTTCTGGTTGCATCTCCTAGTAGAAACTTGATCGTGTCGTCGACGAGAGCCGACCTAGCATTTTCAAGAGCACCCCTGAGATGCTTTGAACTAATATCCATGCAGTAGATCTCGTAGATGTCTCTTCTGGAGGTTTGAATCAGCTTCTCCGCAATGTTCGCTTCTAAAGCAGGATCGTATAGCTTTAAATTCCTGAAAAGGTAATCCCTTCTGAAAACCACAATGGGTATTCTTCTAGCCAAGTGAGCAGCCTCCACCGGAATTGTGCCACCACCACATAAAGGATCCAGAAGCGGTTGACCCTTGTACTCGCCTATTCTGAGCATTCCAGCAGCTATCGTTGTTTTGAGAGCTGCAGGATGACTGTAAACTCTGTACCTTCGTTTGTGCAGACCTTCACCCGTTGTGTTAATACCCACAATTAGCTCATCGTACCTTAGAAAAACCCATATTTCAACGTCAGGTTCATCTAAGTTCACCCTGAGTTTCAACCCTTTTGATTCAATGTAGGAGTCTATGACGGCTTGTCCTGCAACTCTTGATACATCAAGGCTTGTAAAATCGTGTTTACCTACGCGTTCACTTTTTATTGCGAAGGTTTTGTCCGGTGGTATTAGGTCTTCGTAGTCAACGGACTTCATGAGCCTGTACACGTCCTCGAGCTTTGATACACCTTTTTCGCGAAGAACCTGTATGAATAATCTATTAATCAACCTCGAGGAGAAGTTAACAGTGTAAATGGCTTCCACAATACCGTTGAAGAAGACCTTGCCTACATCAACCTGGGGTTCAACACCAATGAGCTCCTTTAGCTCTGCAGCGCAGACATCCTCTAATCCTGGAGCCGTTGTAGCGAACATCTTCATTGTAGACAGCACCGGTCGTTGTACTCGTGCTCGGCGGGGTTGTCGTCAGAGCCTAGCACACGTCTTCACGAGTTCTGACCCGTTCAATTCATCATCTGCCCGTGGTATAGACATAAACTAAGGAGTATTAAATAGAAGGCCACTGAGATCAGATGACTGGGTGGAGAGTGTGAATGCTTACGAAGACGTTGTAGAGCATATTAGATCAGGAAGAATCGACAAAGCTCTCGAGCACATAAACAGGCTTTCGCAACACGAGATAGTAGAGTTCTTACTTAGACTTGAGAGCGAAGATAGAAGAAGAATACTGGTTCACATGGATCTTGAAAAAATACTAGACGAGCTTGCTAAGCTTCCAGCAGAGGTCGTATCGGACATAGTTGCGATCAAGGGTTTAGATGACATAGTCAGAGCTGTCGAAAAACTACCTGTGGACGAAGCCGCGGACTTCCTTTCAAAGTTCCCCTCGAAAACCAGGGTGGAAGTTCTCAGGTCTTTACCAAGTGAACATGCTATTGTGATAGCGCGTCTCATGAAGTTTCCGCCTGAAAGCGTTGGTGGGGTCATGACAACAATGGTCCCCGTCTTTCCAGAGAATGCGACTGTTGGTGAAACTCTGGACGCGTACATACATAAAGCTAAGCTCGGTCTGTACGAGAGTAGCCATTTCATCTACGTGGTCGACAATGATGGGAAGCTCCTAGGTTACACGGATCTCAGAACACTACTAACGAAGCCAAGAGATACCAAAATAGCTAAGTGTATAACTCTTGTGAAGGTTCACGTAACACCTTTCGATGATCGTGAAACAGCAGCCAAACTCGCTGTTGAATACGACCTCCTGGAAGTCCCCGTAGTAGACTTCGACGGAAGATTCTTAGGAATAGTAACACTCGACGACCTGTTGGACGTCGTTATTAGCGAGTACTCCGAGGACCTACTGAAGTACGCTGGATTTGCCGAGGTAGTAAAGGGAAGCTATGTTACTGAGTCACCTTTCAGATTAGCACTCAAGAGAGCACCTGTTTTAATGTACTTGTACCTCATTAACACTGTAACAGGAAGCATTGTAGCAGCCTTCACGGAGGTTATCGAGAGGATAGTGCTACTAGCAGCGTTTATGCCCATGCTGTCAGATAACTCGGGTAACGTGGGTTCACAGGCCTCTGCGCTTATTTTAAGAGGACTTGTAACAGGTGAGATCAAGGTTAACCGAAGAGATATACTCATGGTTTTAAGAAAAGAGTTCGTATCAACAACGTTCATGCTTCTGCTCTTACTACCACTAGCATTCGCTATAGGATTCACCATACCGTTCATTACCACGCAGAATCTCTACTACTCTCTAAGATTAGCTCTAGTTGTAACATCAGCTCTCGCTGTTTCATCCTACATAGCAGACGTTGTAGGATCCTTCCTACCCATATTACTAGCAAAGCTAGGCATAGACCCTGCAGCAGCTTCAGCTCCTGTAATTACAAGTATAGGGGACATATGCACAGTTACAGTTTACTTCTTCGTAGCATCAGCGCTTTTCGCAATTTAGTTCTACGTAGCAGGAATAAAATGGTTCATCAAGGTAGCATGGGGCTTCACCGTGGAATAGCATTAAGTAAAACTCCATGCTTATATACCCCGTTTATCACAATAATAACAGCGAGCCTCCAGACACCCCTGATCGTCAGGGGAGTGTGAAGGAGGCTAACTGCGGGGTTCACACACTATTTAAGTCTCACTGTACTAGGGGGTATGCATTGGTTTTAATAGTGCACACTAGCGATATTCACCTTGGAGTTGATAAGTACGCGAACTCTCCTTTAGCGGCTGCGTACGTGGATGTTTTCAACGAAATAGCTGAGAAGACCGTTGAAGCTGGTTCTCGCTACTTAGTTGTAGCCGGAGACATGTTCCACTCGACGGATCCATCAACAGAGGTTATTCTTTCAGCTATCCGAGTGCTAAAGAAGCTCAAGGAGAGTGGAGTGAGAGTTGTTGTTGTACCCGGTAATCACGATAACTCTACCATCAGAAGAGGTATACTGGATGTTCTAGCTGAAGCAGGCTTAATACATCTCTTAGAATACAGGGAAGAGTACGATTACCTCCTTCTTAAACCACTTGTCTTCGAGGATGATAAACTGGTGTTCTACGGTATTCCCGGTTTTCGAGGGCAAAAGGAACTGAACTACATTGGCAAAGGCATGGTAAAGTACCTTGAGCGTAGCAAGTACGAGAACTACAGTACCGTGGTTGTAGCACATACAAGTGCAAAAATGTACAACTACGATCCAACCAGTTATAGCACGAGGTATGGTAAGATCGCTACCGACGAAGGGGAACTGCTTCGCAGAATTCCACAGGGTGTGAAGTACATAGCACTTGGTCATATACACATTCCTGTTCCACTCGAGAAGAC
>JAWAXJ010000049.1:0-6841 GCA_038896955.1 Desulfurococcaceae archaeon | reverse complement strand
CGGATTGCAGGGCGTAGGTAAAATTACCGCAAGCCGATTAGTAGAACTGAGTGGTGTGGATCCCAGCAAAAAGCCAGAAGAGCTAAGTCAGGAAGAACTATTGAAACTACTCAATGTTATTAAATCCTATAACAAGTATAAACCTCCCTCACCAAAGGCGCTATCACCACTCGGGGAAGAAGTGATAAAAACAGGATTAAAGATTTTCTTCGACGCTGAGTTTGCGGAGGCTGTTACCCGTAAACCCAGCTCGTATGGTGGACACCCATTCATAGTTGAAGCTGGAATAGCCTACGGAGGTGGAGTACCGATTAGCGAAGAGTACCCTCTAATACTAAGGTACGCTAACAAAATACCTCTTCTCTACGATGAGGGATCTGACGTAATCACGCAGGTAGCTAAAGACGAAGTCGACTGGCAAAACTACCTGGTAACATTCCCAGCTCCTATTGTACTCATGGTTCACGTATGCAGTACCAAAGTCCCGTTCAAAGGTGTAGGTAAGGAGAGCATCGCTGATATACCTGAGCTACACAGAGAGATAAGAACCGCTGCACAGGAAGTCGCAAGAAAATTGAGGTCGTACTTGGCTAAAAAGCTCAGAGAAGAGGAAGCAAAGAAGAGAGTAGAGATGATCGCAAAGTACATTCCGGAGGTAGCCAGAAGCCTTACAGTTATACTAGGTCAAGGTAGTAGCAATCCACACATCAACGTCGAGCTCAGAAATAAGCTTGTCGAAAACCTAGTAGAAATTATCTCGAAGAAAACAGGTATTTCGCGAGACCTCATACTCCGGGTTGTAAAGTCTGTTGAAATTGAAACGTAGGGTGAAAGGATGGTATCAGGAATAGATATCAAAGCTAGAGAGAAGGCTAAGGAGCTCATAAAAGTATCGTTTAAAAAACTAGCTGATCAAGTAGTCGAAGGAGGTAAACCAATTCTGATAATACCCAAAAGAACGCTTACAAACACAATATACGACTACAGGAACAAGATTTTACTACTCGGCCCCGATACACAGAGAAGAAGTATCTTAAACGTTAATGAAGCAAAGAAGTTCATGCAGACTGTTCTAATGGCTTCCATTATATATGAAGCTCTCGCGAACAACGAGTATCCAACAATACGTGATCTTTACTACAGAGGTAAGCACACTATAAGCTACACAACGATAGATGGAAAGAGATCTCACGAGAACACGTGGGATGAACAAAACGAGTCTGATAGCGTCATAAGAGACCTGGAAGTATACTTGAACGTACTTAGAGAAGATTTGCTCATACTGAGCAAGGAAAAAGGAAAAGTTGTTGGAAACCTTATCATTAAGAGTGGCGATGATACCATAGACCTCAGCAAAATGGGCCATGGAGCGTACGCCATTGAACCTACCCCGGACTTAATAGATTTTGTAGACATCGATGCTGAGTACGTTCTTGTCGTTGAGAAGGACGCTGTTTTTCAACAGTTACACAGGTATGGATTCTGGAGAAAGCATAAAGCCATACTTGTAACTAGTGCAGGTCAACCTGATAGAGCAACTAGAAGATTTGTGAGAAGACTGAACGAAGAGTTCAAGTTACCAGTATATATTCTGACGGATAGCGACCCTTATGGATTCTACATATACAGTGTATTCAAAGTGGGCAGTATTACACTTTCATACGAAAGCGAAAGACTCGCTGTGCCTAGTGCAAAGTTCATAGGAGTGGCCATGACAGACATCTTCGGCGACGAAGTCTTTAGAAAACTAGCAAGCGATCATCGCGTAAAAAACGCCCTAGAGGAAATAGCGCCCGGCATATTTAACCTTCCACGGAAGAAACCATACCTAAGTGAATCTGAGAGAAGAAATTTCATTATCAGAGCAAAGACTAAAGATGTAGAAAGAGCTGTTGAACTTGCTGGTTACAAGATAGCTGATCTTTGTATAGAAAGCTCCGAGGTAAAAACGAAGATCAAGAAAAAGGAAGGTATTAGCGGTTATCCATGGTTTTCAACACCAACGTGGATCAGGGAACTTTGCGTGTTCTTTAATACTCTGAGCAAGGTGGAGATAGAAGCATTAGCCGGCAAAGGTTTAAAGTTCCTTGCCGATGAATACATACCCCACAAGATCAGCACAGGAGATTATATTGAGTAATCCTCAGCTGAGACAGGTTTCTTCATGTTTCCGTAAATGGGGATTCATCATCCGGGGTCTCGGGACCTTAGTATACGTGTTACTACTCCTCCTTATATTCAACTATATCGTGAAAGGTGTTCTTAGCACAGTATGGACAATAGTGGTATAGCTTGGTGAATTCCCTATCAAGCGGAAAGCTGACGAGAAGTCTCCACTCTCTTTTACACTCTCTGCACTTTAAAACCCAGTAACCCATTCAATCACCGATTTAAGTATCTTTGCTTGCTTCATTGATGTTAATTAGGTTTTTGCTTATCAGAAGTTTAAGTGTTTTTCTCAGTATTCCTCTCACTATGTAACGTTTATTTAAGTTTTTCAAGATCCTTAGCGCTGTTCTCCTAATGCTGTTTGTTCTTGTCAAATCCAACAGAACTTCTCTCTCAAAAAGGCTAAGCTCGTTTTGCAGGTATCTTAAGGCTATTCGAGCTATGTCTGCAGGTTTTAAACCTAAGTAGGGGTCTTCTGGTTCTAGCTGATTGAGTCTCTGAACAACCTCGAACTCAATAACTGTAACATAGTCGTCGTCCTTGAGCCCTCCATACACTCGCTTCAGCTCTCTGATCAGGTCTTCGGCTCTATCATAGCCTTCCATCTTTGCTTCGTAGTCACCTAGTTCTTTGAGCTTCTTGTAGTACACCCTAGTGATCTTCACCTTAGCAACAGGTTTACCCCCGGCGTGAACTATTAACTCACTGTACTTTGGTTTTACTAATCCTCTCCTTATAGTTGCTCTTTTCTCACCTCTCAGCAGTTTATCTGTGTAAATTCCTCTCAGCATTATGTGTCTTCCAAGGAACTTCATTCTAGTCTTTTTACTACCCGGGTCCTCCATCGTGCTGGTCGGCATTTCTAAAACCTGGTGACTTTGAAGTAAACTTTGCCTCTAAAATGACGGTCTTCTACTGAGGTACATAGGTACAGTCTGTTCTACTTGTACGTAGTCTTTTACTTCTGAGTATATGTGCTCAACTAGCTCTTCTACCTTCATTAAGTGCTGGTCATTAGTTCTCCGCACTTTAACGTTAATTGTTTGAGTCTCTACTTCTCTCTTGCCTACTACAACAATGTATGGTATCCAGCTTGTTCCAGCATCTCGTATCTTCTTTCCAAGAGTTAAGTCTCTGTCATCCAATTCAACTCTAATACCTCTATCACGAAGCTGTTTTGCGACTGTTTCAGCGTATTCTAAAAACTCTTTCGAAACAGGTATCACGCGGACCTGTACCGGTGTGAGCCAAGTTGGTATATAGGGTGTTTTACCTTCTTTCTCCATGAGAGCAGCTGTATCTAGGACCATGTATATGTATCTCTCAACACTACCTATAATCGCTGTATGTATTATTATGGGGTAACGTTTCTCGTTGCTCTCGTCAACATAGGTTATTCCAAATCTCTTACTGTTACCCACATCTATTTGAAACGTAGCTATTTCTCTCGGCCTTTTGAGATTATCAATAATATGGTACTCAACGTTTATGACCCAGTAGTATACACCCGCTGGTATAACGGCAAGTAATACCGGTGCATTCTCACCCTTAACGAACTCAAGTAAATAGTCCTTAAAGTTTAATAGGAAGTCTTCTGTAACATTGTAGAGAGCTACGTAGCGTCTACCCACTTTTTGAGCCTCTTCGTGTATTTTCTGTTGAACTACCTTTGCAACCTTAACAGCCTCATCTATGTTTTTGGTTAGTATGTGGAGGTCAGGCATGTAGAACTTTCTAAGTCTAAAGCAAAGCGCAAGTTCCCCGCGTTGCTCAAGTCTGTAACTATCAGCCACCTCGAACACGCCCAACGGGAGGTCTTTATAACTTATAACCCAGTCCTTGATCATTGCGAACTGCTGGTGACACGCCGCGTACCTTAAAACGTAACGCTCGTTATCAACCTCAACTTCGTAGAGTCTATCTCCGAATAGGAGCGCGTGCTCATACACAGGTTTTTCCTTTAAGTTGAACATATTTGTACCCATAACCTTGTAGACAGGTATACCTAGACTCTGAACGACCTTCCACGAGTACCTCATGACAGCTTCTATGATCGGCGTAGCGTATGGACCATACCTCATGTGGCCGTGATCTCCCATGAACTCCCATTCGAATCCAAACTTCCTGCAGTAGTCGTTTACCCTGTTTTCGCCTCCCTCTAGTTCAACCCCGTAAACTTCTTTATCAACAAGTATCTTTAGCTCAGGGTAGTTAGTGTAGTCGAAACTTCCAGGGTCATGAAGCACTCCATCGGGGGTCATGATATAGAACTTCTTCTCTATTTTAGGCCGCTGAGTTACAGCCTTCCTAGTTATGGTTCTCGATAGTTCGCTGAGAGGGTGCCCAAAGCAATCCAATTTGAAAGCCTTGTACCAGCCAAAGGGGGCTTTGTGCACGGGTACATTAAGAGTCTTACTAGCCTCCATGTAGAGTTTACTGAGTATCTCCTGCGCTTTGCTTGGAGGAGCTAGATCTGAGGAGAGGTGAGCGTAGGGGTATATCAGGACCTCTAGTGGCTTAACCTGCAGTACAACTTCGTTAATGCTTTGTACTGCTTCCGCTACAACACTCTCGTCATCGGAGTTCTCAACCGTGGTGAACACAACTAGAGTGTTCTCAAAGTCCTTCTTAAAACTCGCTTGAATCTGTTCATGCTCCTTTACAGCTGGTTCTACGGGTTCATAGGTGAATCTTCTCGCGTGTATTAAGAGCAATTTCAACTCTCAGAAACCCTCATGTATCCAACTATAATTCAAATTATTCTTAAAAGTATACCCTACTATATTAAACGCTTTTTAAAAATACACAACTACATGGGGATCCCGAGTGACATCTCAGAAGCCTCAGGACTCTAAGCACGGAGAAGTAGGATTCATCTCTGTAAGGGAAGTACCAGGTGTTAATCCGGCTATAGCTGAAAAGCTTGAAGCTGCTGGTTATGCTTCTGCATGGAGTCTCGTAGTTGCTAGAGCTGACGAGCTCGCCGAGAAAACCGGTATCCCAGCTCTTACAGCTCAAAAGATCATCGAGAACGCTAGGAGAATGCTTGGTATAAGGTTCAAAACAGCGCGCGAGGTTAAGCAGGAGAGGCTTGCTGTTAGGAAAATTACAACTGGTAGTAAAGCCCTTGATGACCTGCTAGGTGGTGGTATAGAGACCAAGACTATAACGGAGTTCTTTGGCGAGTATGGAAGCGGTAAGACACAGCTCTGCATGCAGCTAAGCGTAAATGTTCAGCTACCATTCGAAAGAGGAGGTCTCTTAGGTAAAGCCGTTTACATCGACACCGAGGGCACGTTCAGGTGGGAGAGAATAGAAGCTATGGCGAGATCTCTCGGACTAGACCCCGATACGACTATGGACAACATATACTACATTAGAGCTTATAATAGCGACCACCAGATGTCTATTATCGAAGAGCTATTCTCCTTCGTTCCGAAGAACAACGTTAAGCTCGTAGTAATAGATAGTGTAACTAGCCACTTCAGAGCTGAATACCCAGGTAGAGAGCACTTAGCTGAGAGACAGCAGAAGCTAAACGCTCATCTACATCAGCTAATGAGGTTAGCAGAAGCCTACAACATAGCCGTTGTTGTTACCAACCAAGTTATGGCTAGACCAGACGTGTTCTACGGCGACCCCGTAATTGCCGTAGGAGGGCATGTTCTCGCTCATGTTCCAGGAGTTAGGGTTCAGCTTAGAAAAATACGAGGAAACAAGAGAATAGCCCGTGTAGTAGATGCACCACACCTACCAGAAGGCGAAGCAGAGTTCGCAATAACAGACGAGGGTATTCGCGACGTGGAAGAGCTCTCGCCACGGCGTTAAACAATGCAGATCCTCTGGAATCCGTGGAGATATGAGTACATAAAGAAGTTCACAAGTAAGCATAAAACGGAAGAGTGCTTATTTTGCAGAGTTCAGGGCGAAAAAGACGAGGATGCGCTTATTCTACACAGAGGAAGTAGAGCATTCGTACTTCTGAACGCTTACCCCTACAACACCGGACATCTTATGATAGCATCTTACAAGCACACAGGTGATATTCTCGAACTCGACGAGGAAACTCTACTAGAGATGATGATCCTGGTGAAAAAATCCATGAAAGTACTCAGGGAGGCGTTTAAGCCAGATGGATTTAACATTGGTGCTAACATTGGAAGAGCTGCAGGAGCTGGCATTCCCGATCACTTTCACGTCCACGTTGTACCTAGATGGGTTGGAGATACGAACTTCATAGCAATAATAGCTAATACAAAACCACTACCCATGGCACTTCACGAATCCTATAGTCTCCTTAAGTCGATCTGGAACAAGGTGTAATCTTGATCTCAAGAAACGAGCTAAAAGTAGTAGAAGTCTATGAGCTTTTCAACGAGAAACGCTACAGAATCCGCGTTGAAGGAACAAACATTGTGATAAACGTGAGTGCCACCAGCGAGGAGGAAGCCTTGAGGAAAGCTCTAAGTATACTTGCTCAAGCAAATCTAGATAAGGACTCGCTAGAAAGAATCAGGTCTATTTTAGCAGAAAAACTCAAAAATCAGCGAAGCAGTTGATCAGGCCGCGATAATATCTTCATCCTTTCTAAGTCCAACGGGGCAAGTTTCATCATTTCAGTTAAATATATAAATTAGGGTTCTTTATAGTTTTTTGATCTTAAGTTTTGATC
>JAWAXJ010000048.1:0-6964 GCA_038896955.1 Desulfurococcaceae archaeon | reverse complement strand
TCTTGAACATGTGCATTTGCTCAAGAGGTATAACACCGGGTTTTAGCCTGTTCTCCAAAGCGGTCTTAGCTGTATAGGAGTGTACGAGTGCTGTGAACACTGGTGTAGCTGGCTCATTCGGGGTCCCCCTGAGTAAAGCAAGCTCTCTGTAGTACCCCTTTTCACCTCTAGCTACTACCTGGAGAACAGCGATGTCGTTTACGCTGGCTACGAGAGACTTCTCCAGAACCTTAGCAGTGAAATCTATAGGTTTGATCCTTACACCGTCGATTTCTACCTCGGTTGAGCCTAGGAAGCCTAGGTCGTGGAGGAGCTTGATCGCGCTCATGTGACCAGGCCACCTGATCGTGAGCTCTCTCATGTTCTTAGCTCTTATGTTCCTGAGCATTGTTCTCAGCCCATCGCTTACGAAGCCCTCGAACACTCCAAGCTCTTTGATGTAAACTTTCTCAACTGATTCAACTGGTTTCGCTGTTTTCACCTCATAGTTCACAACGTACCTAGCAGGTCTCGTGTACTCCTCTAAGAGGTCCCGGGGATTCCACGTTACAACATAGCCTAGCGGTGGTACTGGTTTTTCCGGTATTCCTCCAACGGCGATCTCAATGCTCTCGTTTAGCTTCAGCTGATGGTAGGTGTAGCCAACCACCAGGTTGCTGTACCCTGGTGCAAAACCAGCGTCAACTACGAGTACGCTTCCGCAGTCTTCAACGATCTTTTCCAAGGTGTAGGGGTCTTCAGCGAAGAAGGATACATCGACAATGTTCACACAGCGAGTAGCAAGCTCGAGGATTCCCCTAAACGCTACGGTAGATGGTAGCGCTGTAACTGCTAGGTCTACTTCCTTCCCGAGTTTACCAAGTAGTCCTGGCTCGTACCTATACACTTCTACACCTTCCAGCATTTTAGCTTGTTCTAATCTCGCAGGATCAGCATCAACAGCGTACACGTGGAGATCCCTGATAAGCTCTCTTAGAAAGAGCATTGTTCTGAACCCAACTCTACCAATACCCACGGCTAGAACCTTCTTCAAGCTTGTACACCAGCACAGTGCAAATTATTAACTAGCTGTAAGAAATAAGGTGTTTCGCTTAGATAAACATCTGTGACTACCTAAAATGCAGATGAGTAGCGGAGTTATCATGGTAGTGAAGATCGTTGTTAGGGGAAGAAACAACTACGAGAGGTTCACTCTCTTCAGCTGGGTTCTCGAGATCAAGGGTATTATCGAGCAGGAAACGGGTGAACCTGTTGAAGTAGCGGTTGTAGATGCTGAGTGTGAAGAGCCCGAACTCTACGTGGAAGGCTACTACGTTGGTAGTGGACTACCCGGTGAAGAAGGCTACTTGATAGAGATAATCAAAAGCGCTCTAATTAGAATTCGGAGCTCTCAGACGTTCGAGCATGTACAGTAGGCTTTGCTGGTAAAGTATATTAGTACTCTTTGTACTCTCACTCTCTCAGTGAATAGATCAACGAGTGAGGGATAGAATGTATGGTGTCATACCTGGACTTGTTTCTGGTGTTCTTGAAACTAGGGTTCTTACTGTTTGGTGGTGCATTCGGCGGAGTAGGACTATACTACAAGGTTTTTGTTGAGGAGAGAGCTTGGTTAACCCCTGAGGAGTACTCAAGCATTATTGGTGTAGTTGCAAGTCTACCTGGACCAATAACCGTTAACGCTGCTGCGTGGATAGGCTTCAGAATGAAGGGTATAGTGGGCTCCATCATCGCAGTTGCAGCTCTCATAGCACCAGGAGTTCTACTAGTCCTAGGAGCTATACATGTTCTAAGGCTCTACATAGACCACTGGATAACCAAAGCTCTACTTAGAGGTGTAGTTGCAGCTGTAATAGCATTGATTCTCTACGCACTAGTAGGGTTAGCTAACAGCAACTTTATCAGAAAAGGAGTTGTAGACTGGGTATCACTATCCATATTTGTGCTCGCATCAATAGTATTATTTACGCTCAAGCTAAACCCGGTATTTACAATCGCCATATCAGCGGTAGTAAGCATCCTGATAAAGGTACTCACCGGTCTTTAAAGTGAAAGCGGGGAACACGACAAGCGCGCTCAACACCAGGAACACAGACGTAATACCGCGGAGGATTAATCACGTCTTTGGTTCATAAACACTTTTTTATCCATGAAACACCATGCTAGCATTTAAACAGTTTAATCTGAGCAGTATGGTGAGTTAATCGCGAATTAACTATGCCTGGGTAAAGTTAACTAGGAACCCCACTGTGAAACCAATGTTCACATAAAACCCGTTGAAACTTCAACGAGTGGGGCGAAGAATTACTCCTCCATTATACAAACGCATTTCTGCATATAGAATTAAACCTATAATCAAACCATGGAAAACATTTAAAGAACACTTTCGTATTACTTACCTACTAAGTACCCATGAATACGCTCTGTAAAACACCTATCTCAAGCAGTGTAGAGTACTATGGATCACCTTTGTTTAGTATTACCTTAATCGTTAATAACAATTCCAGATGTATAGGCAAACTTTGTTTTAGTTTCACTTAACGTTTTAACAAATGTAAGGTCTTATTCGAACAGCTTGTTCTGTTTTTTACATAAGCTGGATCACTGTTTCACTATTAAGCTGTTTTATCCTTTATGAAGATGTTTCTCCGGCAAGAGTGAGTTTTCCGCTGAGCAGAGCGTATTATCTTTAATGACCTGTTCATAACAAAATCTCGGTGTTTCAGCTATCTAATTCCTCAGGGATTCATGGAGAACACTAGCTTCAGATGTTGTGCACGAAGATTTGTATTTGTAACGAGATGGTTCTCTGCGTTTTTATATTGCTCGTGTTTAACGATAATTCCGGTGCTATCGAAATCACTGTAGGGGTTTCTATTGCACGTGGTTTTTGTTTCTAGAATGCCCCCGGTACCTTGTGGTGTAGCTGAGTACACTAGTATGCTTATATCGGAACTCTCGAAGATACCTGCATTAACGATATCCGTGGTAGGTGGAGATGCTGTTGATTACCCCCTGGGATTCGAGCTACAGGACTCCTACTCTGGCGTGGCATACAGAAACTGCTTTATGAGAGGTGATGTACTCTACTTGCCGAAGTGCTTGGAGAACCTGGAGAAGCCACAGCTGGTTCATATACAGCACGAAGTTGGCATCTTCCCGGATGTTGTTTCACTCGCGAACTTTATGAAGAGTCTTCGAGCACAGGGAGTTAAGATTGTACTTACTCTGCACACGGTTATTCACGCTCTCGGAGGCGAAGCTCTTATAACTATCCAGAAACACCTAGTTGAAAACAGCGATGCAGTCATAGTTCACAGTGTTCTCCAAGAGCAGGAGTTACTCAGACAAGGTATACCCGTTGAAAAGGTTCATCTTATACCTCACGGCACGCTCTTAAACCCCTTCGTTGGACAACCGCGAGAACTGTTGATTCAGAGCTTACCATTGCCCCGCGACATTGTGAATAAAAAAGTGGTTTGCATAGCCGGTTTTGTTCGAAGCAGAGATAAAGACTACTCACCTGTTATAAAAGCCGTTGATGCTCTTGCAGATAGGTACAACGTTAAGCTGGTCATAGCTGGAATGCCCAGGAGAAAGGATACCAGAGACGTGATACTTGAGGAAACTCTGAGAAGGGTGATAAGAGAGAACGGTAATGTCTACTACCTTGAGGGATTCCTAGATCGATTTTCGCTGTTAAAGCTACTAGCTCTTTCCGACGTAGTCGTTTTACCCATAGTTGATGTGCGCAACTACCCAGTTAGCGTTAGCGGAGTTTTTCACCTAGCTATAGGTAGTAGGAAACCAGTGTTGTGTACCAGGTCTCACAAGCTCGTGGAATGTAACTTCCTAGCGCCAGAGCTAACACTACGCGTGTTCACAGCAGAGGAGATCACCAGGAAAATAGAGGAGGTACTGCTAAGCAAAGAAGAGGTATCCAGGGCTGTTGAGAAACTCTGGTCGTACGCTCTAGAGACCAGGTGGGAGGTTGTTGCTAGAAAACACTATGAGCTATATCGTGAACTCCTCTCCTAGGTTCTCTATGCTACTCTACCCTTTTCCAGGGCGCTCATGAGCTCAGCTAAGTCTATGGCTCCAAAGCCAACCAGGTAATCGGCTGCACCGTAGGCTACTATAACCTTGTCATCCACGATTTGTGCACCACATGGGAAGACCGTGAAAGGTCTATCACCGTATACTTCGTAGGGAGTCCTAGGTTCCATGATGTAGAAGGGTGTAACAGCCTTAACTACGAAGTTCTCGTACTCACGCTCAATCTCTACAGCGAAGACTCTGTAAGCATGCACCTCTCTGTCAACCCCGTGAACCAGGAGAACAGCGCTTGTAGGTTTCACCAAGACTGGAGTCGCCCAACCTATCTTCTCTTCGAACCGAGCAGGTGGCATGACCTCAACGGTGTTCTCTGACGAGACTTCACATGGTTTACTCTCACACTTTTGATCAAGGCCTTTGACCTCACTAATAACAAGGTGATAACTTCCATCAACGAGCAAGGGTCGGTGAAACAGCAGTATTCTATTACCCAGCTCCAGTAGGAAGGCATCTTTATCGTGTACAACGAACCTCCTATCCGAATTCTTTAGCACGTGAACATACGCCTTAGACCACGCTCTTCTGTTCTCTAGTACAGCTGTAATAGGTAGAACACTCTCGGGGCTCGGAGGTCTAACGAAGTAGTTCACACTTCTACCAGCGTAGGTCATGTAGGTCCTATTGTTCATCGTGGTAACACGTGGATCTTCGCAACCCCAAATATCGTACCTAGTTGACGGATATACTGTTAACTCCGCTGAGTAGTGGTTTATGCTAATAGTTCCGGAGAGTATATCGTTCAACGGGATCTCCATTCTAACTATGGCTGATACGTACAGGTAGTAGCCTACAATTATTCTAGCGTAAACCTCTGCAACGTCGTCTCTGAGCACGAAAGTGGGGTTGAAAACTGCAATGGGGTTAGCAATAGGGTGATTGTTAAGAAAGACTTTATCAGGCGGAATAGCACCGAGTCGTTTAACAATGTCTCTAGTTTCTGGTGACCGCACCTTGAGGGTATTCTCGTAGTTTACAGCTTTAGGCCAGGTAGGTACGGTCAAAAACTTGCACCAGTTAGTAATTAAACCATGCGTTGCTGAAAAACCAGGAGCTCACTCTAATGTTACTTTTCTATACACTCTTTAGCGCTTCTGATGAAGACCTCGGCTCTTTCAGGGTCTAGCGGGTTACCAGCTAAACCGTTTTTCTTTAGGAACGAACCTACAATTACGCCGTCGCAGTACTTGAGCATTGCGCAGATGTTGCTGGGATTTGCGCCACTACCTGCGAATACTGGTACAGGAGAGTTGTTTTTGACTAATTTAATGAGTTCAAGTTGTGGTGGTTCACCCGTTCTCGGTCCGGTAACTATGAGAGCACTAGCTCCTCCTCTATTCACGTAATCTTCAATAATCTCCCTCAGAAAGTCCTCTCTAGATCCCTTTAATAAGTAGCTTGGAGCCTCGGTTGTGAGTGCAAGTGCTCTCAAGCTGAACGCGTGCTTCACGAAGATATCAGCGTATACTTCTACACCTGGGTAGTTCAGTAGAAGTGGTTTTAATCGAGGAGCTTCGGGCTCTATGATACCGGAATCTGAAACTATCGTTTCTACTAGAGCATTTACTCTTATGAACCTAGCACCAGCTGCGTAAGCTATGCTGTATGCCTCCCGACCAGAATTCCTCAGGAGGTTCACACCCACCTTTAAACCAGTAGACCTCACAACTTCCTTAACAATGATGCTCATAGAGGCTATGATGAGTGGATCTCTAACACGCTTCAAGTACGGTTTATCCCCGTAGTTTTCAACAATAACACCACTGTAGCCCAGTTTCTCCAGGATTCTAGCTTCATTCACAGCTTGTTCAACAATAATACTCAGATCATGGGAGGATTTAGCGTAAAGGCATGGTAGTCTCGGTAAGTGTATAACACCAATGATCTCCCTGTATAAACCCGACATACACTCACCACTCTCTTTATAAGGAGTTAAAACCGTTAAACATACTAAAGGGACTAGTGGAGTCATCATCGGTAACCCACAAGAGAAGCATGCTTAAGCTTCTTGAACATGAGGCTTTTCAGCTTCTAGGAAAGTACGGTATACCTCATCCACCCTATGGTCTTGCTAAAACTCCCGAAGAAGCGGTTGAGCTAGCAGAAGCCATAGGATACCCAGTTGTAATGAAGATAGTTTCACCGGATATTAGCCATAAGACGGATATTGGAGGAGTTATTCTTGGAATTAAAAACAGAGAGGAGGTTATGGATAGCTACAGGAAAATAATCACTAATGTTAAAACCATGTATCCAGCTGCTCGAATAGCTGGAGTACTTGTGCAGAAAATGGTACCTAAGGGCGTTGAAGTTATCGTTGGAGGAACCCGGGACAACGTCTTCGGAATAGTCATAATGTTCGGTCTTGGAGGAGTCTTAACAGAGGTGTTGAGAGATGTGACATTCAGAGTATGGCCCTTCACACAAGAAGAAGCCATGGATATGATCACAGAAATCAAGGGTGTTGAGCTACTTAAGGGGTATAGAGGGTTACCGCCTGCTAACATAAACTCCATAGCTGAAATCGTGATTAAGCTTGGTAAACTAATGGAGGAAAACCCGGGAATAGAGTCAGCTGACCTTAACCCGGTTGTAGCTTATCCAGATAAATCTCTCGTCGTGGACGCTAGATTTATACTTAAGCAAGAGGAGGTATGAACGTGCAGGGGTTGAAAACAGTGATTGATGAAAAAGAGGCTATAAGAAGGGCTGCAGTTCAGGTCTCAGAGCTGATGGTCGTAGCAGCGAAAACAGCGCCTAAAGGTCGTGGTATAGATAACATAACCTCGATTATACTGGTGAATAAAGAGGAAATAGAAAAGCTTGCAGCTAAGATGGAGGAGCTCGCGGC
>JAWAXJ010000047.1:0-7110 GCA_038896955.1 Desulfurococcaceae archaeon | reverse complement strand
AAGCTCTTAAAAGTTCCCACGGCAAGCAACGTGAATTCTGTTCTGTCATTCCTCGGTCTCGTCTCTATTCCATAAAGTAGCTTAACCAACAGTGCATCATAAGACCCCCGCCAACCTCCATTTGCGGAGGTTTCGCGCCTGGTGCGCCCCGTAGGGCCTGGGCCCTTGTCTCAGTGCCCATCTGGGGGCTCCCGCTCTCACGGCCCCTACCCGTCTTCGGCTTGGCGGGCCGTTACCCCGCCAACTACCTGATGGGCCGTAGCCCCATCCTCGGGCGGCGCGGTGACGATAACCCTCACCGCGCCCTTTCGGAGAAGGACCCTTCCAGGCGCCTTCTCCTATGGGGGATTAGCACCAGTTTCCCGGTGTTATCCCCCTCCCGAGGGCAGGTTAGCCACGTGTTACTCAGCCGTCCGCCACGCCCCGCAGCGGCGGAGCGTACGACTCCCATGGCTTAGCCCCACCCCGATAGCGGTCGGGGCCGGCAGGATCAACCGGAGTTGGGAGTACGGGGCGGCTCGGGCTTCTAGGGCTTGCACGCCCGGGTCCACCCCCGTCGGACCCGAAGTACAGGGGGTAGAAACCCCCCTGACTTCTCGGGTCCCCACATTGAAGTGTAAAGACCCAGAAGATTACTGTATCTTGGGGGGTTTAAAAATCTTACGGGTTTCATGGACGTGTACCCGCGGCAGGAGACCGGCTTTTCACTCACCGGGCTATGCCCGGTGTCGAAGCGATGCCGCCGCCGGGACGCCGCGGGCTATTAGAAACTATTCATTTACCCAGCTATAAAGCTTCAAGATTATTCGGATTCAGCAAGCAAGTTCAGTACTTCGGTTAAATCGCTGATGATCGCAACCGGGGTACACGAAGACACTGAAAACCCACCTAGGCTCTTCCTATCGATGTACACGAAGTCTACGCAAGCACTTCTAGAAGCATAGCAATCAACCTCTCTATCTCCAACGTACACGGCTTCCGCGGGTTTAACACCAAGAGACTTAATAGCCTGTAGAATCACATCGGGTGCAGGTTTACCCCTTACACCCGGAGCAACCCCGGATATAGCATCAAAGTACCCGAGAACACCGTAGTAATCAAGGAACTCTACGATTCTCTCCAGCGTACTCGAGGAAGCAACAGCCAGGAGAAAACCCTTCTTCTTCAATGCATCCAAGGCTGGTTTAACATCGGGAAAAAGCTTAACCATGGTTTTCCAGTGCATCCTAACGATTTCTCTTCTAACCGAGATAAACTCCTTCAGTTTATCCTCCGGAACCCCTGGTAGAACAGAGTTCAGAACTATGTCCAATGGTTCACCAATGTGCTTTCTAACCTCTAAGGGATCCACGTTAATTCCGGTGATCCTACCAGCCTCTAGAAAAGTCCAAACTATGAAATCTTCGCTGTCAACCAGTGTTCCATCCAGGTCGAATATAACAGCTCTCTTCCCATGAAGAAGCAACGCTTAAACACCAAGGTATTTATAGATGAACTCTGCCACACCTTTACCACTAGGCTTCGTGAGAACCAGGTTAACAGAGCTCTTGAGCTCATCATCAGCATTCGACACAGCTGCAGACAATCCAAGTACACTGAGAAATGAAACATCCATTACGCTATCACCTACACCAGCTGCTTCCTCAGGCTTAATTCCGAGCTTCTCGAGAACAAACAGCACAGCTCTTCTCTTGTCAACATCAGCTTCCCTAACATGTAAAGCATAACCACTATAGTCAACAGTGAACCCTGGATAACGCTGCTCCACGTACTCCCGTAGTTCCCGTACAATGTTTCTCCAGTTATCATGGTACTTTTCTCGGAGCTTTAGAGCAAACTCGTAGAGTCTGAAGTAGTTCTGCCAAGTATCCTCAACAAAGTCGCCGTAGCGATCTAGAAGTGCTCTGTAGGGTTCCTTCGCAGGTTTACTCGCTAATGCTACAACCTTGCCCTTCATGTACACGATGCTACCGGATTCCCCAATAGCTACACCATTTAAACCCAGATACCTGGAAAGACCCACGACTATCGGTAAAGCATTGCTAGAGACCAAGCAAACAGTAATTCCCTTTCCAACAGCGCTTCTAACAGCTTCAACAGCTTCCAAATCCAAAGCATAGCTTTTCCTATCAACAGTTAAAGTTCCATCAATATCCAAGAACAACGCCTTGAACCTCCTCACACTTAAACACCGCTTTCGTTAACTGTTATCATAGAGATTAAGACACTAAGGTTAAAAATAGCTCGGCTACAACGACCATGCATTCTGTTTCCTACAAAAGTGGAGAAATTAAACATACACGTAATGTTCATTTTGAAATATAAGGCTATGCTAGTTTACTATGTATCGGTGCTCACGCCGTGGGCAACTACATGAATTTTGCTTTCATGTGCAGAGAAAAAACGAAAGCGATTAACGCTAAAGTAGCCATCATAGGAGCAGGGCCTGCTGGACTCGCTGCTGCTGGTTTCCTGGCATGCGAAGGATACGAAGTCGACGTCTACGATAAACAGCCGCTTCCGGGTGGATTGATGATGTTTGCAATACCACCATGGCGTATACCACCAGAAAGAGTCATAGGTGGAATAGAGAGGCTTAGAGAGGTCTTCGGAGTTAAGTTTATCACTAAAACCAAGGTCTACTACGGAGAGAGTGCTCACGAAGAAGGAGATACATTAGCTGAGAAGCATGTGAACTTCGAAGACGTACTATCAAGCTACGACCTCGTACTAGTAGCTACAGGGACCTGGAATTCAAAGGTACCGAAGATCCCGGGTGTAAGTTCAAAGGGTGTAACAACAGCACTTGAATACCTTTACGAGTGGAGAATATACGAACTCGGATACCTGGACAGAAAACCCCTCAGCGGAAAACGAGTTGTAGTAGTAGGTGCTGGGTACAGCGCTATCGATGCAGCCGAGAAAGCTCTCAAAGAAGGATCGGAAGTCTTCATTGTGTACCGCAGAACAATCAAAGAAGCACCTGCAGGAGTCTACGAGGTGGAGAAGATTAAACGAGAAGGAGCAATCTTCATGGAGCTAGTTTCCCCGTTGGAGATCATAGCT
Organism: Desulfurococcaceae archaeon; assembly: GCA_038896955.1. GTDB lineage: Archaea > Thermoproteota > Thermoprotei_A > Sulfolobales > Desulfurococcaceae > UBA285. Next base: position 4,044 of record JAWAXJ010000047.1, on the reverse strand, counting down.
GAGAACAACCATGCGCGCGGTGTGAAATTGCAGAGAATGAAGCTAGGTCCACCGGATGAAACGGGGAGACCAAGACCTGAACCCATACCAGGTTCAGAGTTCACGTTGGAAGCTGACCTCGTGGTGTTTGCCACAGGAGAAACCCCAACACCACCCGTAAACCCAGCTAACGCGGAGAAAATAGGGTTAAGAGTTAACAAGGATGGAACACTACAGGTCAACCAGATAATGCAGACAAGCATACCAAAGGTTTTCGCAGCAGGAGATGTTGTACACGGTCCAAGTAGAATAGGGCCTGCTCTGAAAAGCGGGTTGAAGGCATCAAAGTACATGCACAACTGGTTTTCAGCTAAAGCGGGTAAAACCCCCAGCTTAACACTGGTGAGATAATGGACCCGGCACCCAGGTACTTGAGAATAATAGATCTCGGAACATGCATAGGCTGCGGAGCATGTGAAGCTGCATGCGAATTCCTACATGGAAGACCATATATCGTAGTTCTCAGAACATCCATTGGACTAGACATCCCTGTCTCGTGTCTTCACTGCGCTAAAGCACCCTGTATCGAAGCATGCCCTACGGGAGCTATGACGAGGGATCAGCAGGGCGCTGTTTACGTAATACAGAGCAGGTGCATAGGTTGCATGGCTTGCCTGTACGCATGTCCATTCGGAATACCGGAACTGGAGGCTTCTAGTAAAACAGCAGTTAAATGCCATCTATGTAGCGATCTAAGAAGATATGGGCTAGAAGCAGCTTGTAGTGCTATATGTCCAACTGGTGCTATAGTCTACGGAGAAGACCTCCTAGTGTTTCAGCAGGTAAAGATGAGAACAGCAGAAACCATGGCCAAAGCTAGATTCGAGTACGAGTTCTACGGATCGCGTGGCTAAGCATGGTTATTCAACTAGTTTTCATAGCATTAACCTCTCTCATGCTTATTACCATAAGCCACTACTCTGACAGAAAAGAACTGGTATTTACACTGAAAACTTCCGGGTACATACTTCTTGGTCTACTTGTATACCTATTGCACCTTCAGGGATTAATAGATGAAACATCAACGATACTTGGTCTAGCTTTTACTTCTCTCTCTTATCTAATATCGCTATACTCCGCGGAATACACTTCTATACTCGGATATGAGAAGCCTTTCGAGGTATCTATGGAGTTCTTTCTGATAACCATTGTTTTAACATACGTAGCTCCCACTTTCCTCCTCTTTGTAGTAGCCTGGACATTATCGGAGATACTCGGATTCATAGTCATAAGGAAAGGAGAAGAACACTCCTTAGAGGGTCCTTTAACATCATCCAGAGGCTTCATACTTACATCAACATTGACCTACGAAATATCGATCTTTACTCTCATAGCTTTAGCCTTCATGATTACCGTTGGTAATCTAGGTTTATCCATGCTGAACACACCATTCAACAGTATGCAGGGTTTCCTCGAAGTACCTATTTACATCATGCCGTTAATCCTGATTGGTTTTATAGCGAAGACAGCGAATATTCCACTTCATTTTTGGCTTCCGAGCGCACACTCTAGTGCTCCATCACCTGGATCTGCTGCGCTTAGTGGTTTAATGGTGTCCCTAGGGTACTATGGTCTTTACAGAATCCTTGGAATTGCTAAGATTGATCACCAAAGAGAGATTATTGCTTACGCATTTCTTATTCTCGCTTTATTCACGTTAATCTACGGTGGACTACAGTCCATTAACCAACGTGATGTAAAGAAAATGCTGGCTTACTCGACAATTGCAACCAATGGTTACGTATCACTTCTATTCGCAATGCACGTGTTCTACCCCAGTACAGTAACATGGTGGGCTTTCATACTGGGTATACTAATGCACGCAGCATACAAAACAACGCTTTTCTGCGAAGCAGGCCTCATAGAGATAGCTTACGGAACCAGGTACATTCATGGAGTACGAGGAATAATCAAAGATATGCCGTTATCCACCTTTGGAGGAGTACTTGCCACTCTATCTCTTCTCGGGCTACCTGGAACCGTTGGATTCCTCTCGAAACTACTAGCATTCCTGGTAGCTTTGACGCTCATTACCATGAATAGTTTCTTCGCCACGGCAACTGTAATCTCGATAATGTCCTACGTTATTCTATCTGCACTTATAGCACTTAGATACGCGAGAGTATACTTTGGAGCTAGCTCATTAAAAACATTCACAAGTACTAGAGCAATCCCGAGAGGCATTCAAACCCCGGTTATGCTTATGGGCTTAACGAACTCGGCGTTTGCTCTCCTCGTTTTGCAACAGTTCAGCTTAGAGATAGGATTACTGCTGATAGCAGCATTGGCTTTTTCCATAATGGCTCTTTACATTGTTTACAGTTACTTTAAAGCTTACAGTGTGAGAGTGACATCATGAGCGCTCTCATCGCGAAGATTATCTACGCAGCTACTTTACTCATCTTAGTGCTCGCAGGATCCATTGTAGTGGATGCAAAGCGTCGCTTAAGCAAGGTTCTCAGAGTTGTAGGCTTTGCTGTTGCACCACTAGTATTCTACGGAACAGGGTATATCAAACTAGTTGATTTTCAAGTACTACTAACAACTGTTGCTGGATTAACCGCTGTAGCGATAAGCATGCATGCTGAAGGATATTACAGGTACATGTACGGAGCCTTTAGATATTACCAGGCTGTCATAGATACTTGTCTAGCTCTACTAATATTACTGTTTTCAAGTACATACTTAGCAGAGCTACTCGTTTACTGGTTCTTACTAGACCTGCTAATAGTTCTAGCAGCACTTACGTTGGAATACGGGCCGGAAAACCTGCATGTATCTGCTACGTATCTCGTAATGTGCGTAGCACCGAGTGATGCAGCTGTTCTAACAATGTTTTCATTAATAGCTCTAAGAAAAGGAGTAGAACAAGCCTTAATGACCCCTATAGCTGTGAGCGAGCCACTGCTAGGTCTGGACCCAGCTGTATCTCTAGTGATTACCTTCGGATTCGTTACAAAGCTGGGTCAGTTTCCACTACACTCCTGGTTACCGAGAGTGTATGGAGAAGCCTCAACTCACATCTCAGCAATGCTTAGCAGTATTGTCTCTAAACTCGGGATATACGGGTTACTCATAGCAACCCGAGTTTTCGCTTTAAACCCGGTTGCTTTCTACGTTGCACTATTCCAAGGCATTATAACAGTTGCTTATGGTTCTCTAGCAGCCGTAATACAAAGTAATGTCAAGAGACTACTTGCGTATAGCTCAATGGCGTACGGTGGTGTTATCGTAGCGTTGTTTGCATACTACAGTATTTGGCCAAACGAGTTGCTCTACTATGTGTTACTGCTGGTCGTAGTTTTCCACGTCATTGTTAAAGCATTAGCTTTTGTAAATGTAGCCTATGTTTACCAGATTGCTAACACCTACGATGTATACCAGCTCGGCTATTTGTACTACGTCTCAAGAGAAATGAGCTTCTACGCTTTCACAGCATTACTTAACCTACTTGGAGCACCCCCATCCATAGGCTTTCTCGTTAAGACCGCTCTCATAGCGTCTGCTCTCCTGGTGATCGGAACAGGGTTACAGGCACTAATCATCCTCGCCGCATTCTCTATGTTCGCCGTTTTCTCTGTTGCCTACAGTGCTAAGTTCATAAACGTTTACATATCGAAGATTCCACCTGTGGCTCCTAGGCCACTACCGATTCCAGCCGAAATACTGTACTCAGAAGCTTTTCTATCCATTATTACTGTGCTAACTCCAGCGCCTTTCATAGTTTATCTCCTACTAATAGGTCCTCCTTACACAGCTGTATCGATATCCATGATGATCATGTATACTATTCTACTGCCAACGTACATGTACATCTTAAAGAAAGAGGTGTTTACCAGGAGGCCCTTTAGAGAAGACATTAAATACTGGTTATCAGGTGTTGAGATGTGAGTGCCAGATCTACGACTGTTAGGTGGTTTGAGAGACTAATAGAAGATGCAAAGAGACGTCTATCACCTAGTAAACGCTTATCAGCTAACACGATACTTGAATGGTCTGTTAGGC
>JAWAXJ010000046.1:0-7342 GCA_038896955.1 Desulfurococcaceae archaeon | reverse complement strand
ACAATTTTAAGGATGAACTACATAGTATTCGCGGAGTGCAACCATGATATTTAAGGTAAGAAAACACAAGGAGGACATTGAAAAACTTCGTAATGAAGTTGTAAGGTTAATAGATGAAAGCAATGAAGCCATCTACAAAGTTGTGTTTTACTCTCTTGACGAGGTTCAAGAGATAATGAGTAAAGTTATGGATAAATGGGAGAGAAGTGGTAAGCAGGGTCGCCCAATAGATTATGCTTCACCCGAGGAGGTTAAAGCACTTCACAAGATCGCCAAGAAGATTGCAAGCAAATCGCCCGCCGAACTTCTCGTAGAGTACAGAGAGCTGTTTACAAGCTATTAAAATTCCTAAACCACTATTTCCCCCTTAGTAGTGGTGATTTATTTGACTGAGACCCCGGTAAACAAAGATACAATTAAACAAAGAATCGTAGAAATCCTTGAAACCATCGTAGATCCCGAGCTGGGCGTAGACGTGTACAATTTAGGACTTGTGTACAATATTGACGTGATCAACGATAAGCATGTTAAGATAACTATGACTCTTACAACACCGTTCTGCCCCCTTGCATCTATAATTCCTCTAATGATAATTGATCAGCTTAAGGAAAAGCTAAGAATAGACGCTGACATTGATATAACCTACGATCCGCCCTGGACACCACTAAGAATGACCGAGAAAGGAAGGCAACTCTTTAAAGAAAGATTCGGATACGATATAGTTGAGATGTACCAGAGCACCCTTCGTAGAGAGCAGGAGGAAAAAGGCTAAGTTCTGGTGGACTTTAATGAGCTGGAGTATACTGAGCCTGCTCAGAACAAACCCGGATACACTGAAAGAGCACGTGAAAAAAAGGTTCATGGATTCGAGCATCGTAGACAAAGCCTACGAGCTTGACGTAAAGTGGAGAAAGCTGTTAACTATTGTTCAGGAGCTGAGACATAGACACAACGAGATCAGTAGACAAATAGCCAAGTTAACCGGTGAAATGAGACAACAAGCTATCGAGGAAGCGAAAAGAACACTTGAGGAACTAGCAAAGCTAGAAGCCGAGCTGAAGAAAATTGAAGATGAAAGAGAAGAAGCTCTTCTCGCTCTTCCTAATATAGTTCACGAAAGTGTACCAATAGGACCCGACGACTCATTCAATGTTCCTATAAGATTCTGGGGTAAACCTAAAGTCTGGATTGGTTACCTAGAGCAGTTTAAGCAGCAAACCGAGAAGTACGGTTTCAAAGTAGAGTATGAGCTTATAGAGCGCAAGCCTGTAGGCCATGCTGATATGCTTGAGAACGTGTTAGGCTTTGGAAACACCATCAAAGCAGGTGAAGTAGCTGGTAGTAGGTTCTATTACCTATTCGACGACATAGTGTTCCTCGACATGGCTCTGCTGATGTACGCTATAGATCACCTTACGAGTAAAGGCTACAGGCTTGTTCTTCCACCTTACATGCTTAGACATAAAGTGATGATGGGTGTAATAGACTTAAACACCTTCAAAGATGCGATATACAAGATCGAAGGGGAAGACCTCTACCTGATAGCTACAGCTGAGCACTCGTTAGCCGCGCTACACGCGTTCGAGGATATACCAGAGGAAGAGCTCCCAATAAAGTACGTTGGAGTATCTCCATGTTTTAGAAAAGAAGCTGGTGCTGGTTCTAGGGACTTGAAGGGGATATTCAGAGTTCATCAGTTTCACAAGGTTGAACAATACGTATTTGCTAAACCCGAGGAAAGCTGGGACCTGATGGAGGAGCTTATTAGAAATGCTGAAGAGCTTTTCCAAGGACTTGAACTACCTTACAGAGTAGTTAACATAGCAAGCGGAGACCTAGGTGCACCTGCTGCTAAGAAGTACGATCTCGAGGTGTGGATGCCCGCCCAGGGTCTCTACAGAGAGATGGTGAGCTGCAGTAATACAACGGATTGGCAAAGCTACAGGCTAAAGATAAAGCTTGTAAGGAGAAAGGGGATGATTAAAGAGTATGTTCACACGCTAAACAGTACTGCTATAGCTAGCACAAGAACAATAACCGCCATACTGGAGAACTTCCAGAATGAGGATGGAACAATCACCATTCCAAGAGTCCTCAGAAAATACCTTGAAGTGTTCAGCAGAGCACCAAAAGACTACATACACCCTTACAAGAAGGAAAGTAGTATTACTTAGACTTTTGATTTTTAAGTAAAACCTAGGTGGATAGCTCTAAAGGGATTTAATGGAACTAAGCGACGTGGAAAAGGTTGTTGTTGAAATTCAACTCGACTTTAGCGTAGAAAGCGATAAAGCTCTCAAAACCCTATTTGATGTAGCTGAAGAACTACTCGACAAGTACAATACATGGGTTGAAATAATTCCAATACACGTCTGGCTTGCGGATCCTTTTGAATCGGAAATCGCTGACCTTCCAAAAATATTCATCAACGGTAAACTAAGGTTCATTGGTAGAGCTCCCTCGAGAAAAGAGCTCAAGGAAGCTATAATGAGCCACGTGGGTCTGCCCCAGAGGAGAGAGCAACAGCCTACTCTTATACTGGGTAAAGTAAACTTCGATGGTGGATTTCCAGAGGTAGCATTAATCTAAGCCACAGTCAGCTATCGGAGTTTGCTTATCACGCCGTGCTAGCCACGCTGACGTGTGCTCGTGTGCTTTGTACGCTGCTTCTACTTCATCTCCATGCAGTATGTAATTGTAGAAGTAAGAAGAAAGATAATAGTCTCCGGATCCCGTCTTATCCTTTACTATAGGGGTGTTCTCGAAACTTACGCTTTTATAGCCATGCTGAGTAACTATAAACGCCTGGTTGGGTCTTACTGTTACCACAGCTACTCTTTTTACATATCGAGATAGTTTGCTAAGAGCTTCGTTAATCTCCCTATACCCCATAAGCGCGCATAGTTCTTCGATATCCAGGTGAACAACTTCAACCATGGAAATCGCCAACAGGGCTTCGGCCGAAGGCCTTATCTCGATGTAGTCCTTGATCACCTCTCTGAGGAATCCTTGAACATCCATAGCTACAGCCGGAGATCTACAACTAAGCTCCTTTAGTATGCCTACTCCTACTTCACCTAAAACAGGGTTTACTATCGCGTAGCACTCTTCTTCCTGCACATTCCACGGATACAAAGGTGGTGCTACATCCAGTACTTTAATTCTTCTAGTACCATGTTTGTATTCAAGAATGAAAATGTTTGCTCTAGGTGAGTATTGCTTTTTAACTAAAAACCGGGAAACAGGATGTTTAACTAAGAGTGGACTGTACACTGAATAAATGCTTACTTCTTCGCGAGCTTCCAGTAGTGGTAGTGAAGAGTAGTATGCTCCTCCACCGTAAGCTACGTACTTTTCACTCGTTTCCAGCTCAATTACATCTATCGTTGGATTACCATAAACACAGAATTTTTTCACTTCTATTCTTCGCCTTCTGTTTTCTTGCTTAGAAGCTTCATAATCTTCTTTTTCAAGCCGTGAATGTGGTAACCTTTAAGATGCTCTATTAAGTCCTCAACAGTATAGAAGAACGTGTTTTCGTATTCGTAGCTAGATGGGGGCCTTTCTCCTAAGCACTTAGATGCCGCGTGAATACATATAGGGCATGCTATTAAGCCTGTTGTCTTATCTCTACATGTCTTGAACCTTATACCCTCGTAGTTCACCTCTAAAACTTCCCATCGAGGTTCCCAGGTATAAGCCAAAGTATTTCCCTCTCTCAGCCGGTTGATCCCTCCTCATCCATCAGGGGCCTAAAGTTTCATCACAGTTTTTTCATAGAAACTTCTCTAGCTATACTAAACGTAATTAGAGTTTTATTTATTAAAGCCTCTGCTTCGTAGCTGAACATCCCATAGTACTTCTTTAGGAACTTTTTCGAAAGCTCTCTCAAGGATTTAAGCTCCGCTAAAACAGCCTCTTCGTGTCTTACACCAGTAGGTCCGCTAGGGAGGCGCAAGTACTATAACCTTGTTCGCGTAATCGGCTATGTTGAACGAATTCTTGGTCAGTTTTACCACATCGTAGTTCTTAACGTGCTTGAGAAATTCGTCAACTGGTTTAAGCGGAAGTGTTGATCCAGGTATCCAGTAGTGCATTGGTAGAACATTGAGGGGTTGCGTTTTCTCGACGATAAGCCAAGCTTCCTCAGGCTCTATTGTAAAGGTACCACCGACTGGTACGGCAAGTAAGTGAACACCTTTGATCTTCGATAGCACGTCGTCGCTCGGTATTTCACCAAGGTCACCTAAGTGAGCTATTCTGTAGCCTTCCGCCTCAATAACATATATAGCGTTTTCACCCCTTCTCCTGCCCTTGAACTTGTCGTGGTATGTTCTTAAGCCAGTGATCCTGATATTGTCTACGAGCGACTCTCCGTAGAACATTTTGAAAACGCGTGTACGTTCTTTAGCGACAACCTTAACCGCATTATGGTCGAAGTGATCGTGCGTAACGAGTACAAGGTCGGCTTTGACCTCAGGTCTTTTAATTCCGATACTAGCACCATCGTGAGGGTCTACTACGACTGTGTAGCCGTTGATCGTTAATGATATACAAGCGTGTCCATGCCACGTTATAATCAAAATCCAATCCCCATTATCTAAATTAGAGAAGGCACATATATATGTAAAGAGTTTACGTAGCAACCGTACTCTCGGATGAAGGGGTCTACGGACTTGAACTCGCTGTACATCATTGGAGTAGTAGCAGCTGTGCTTGTTCTTGCACCTCAAATATGCACTTTTCTTGTTCACACATTCTACATTGTGATGAGTAGGGTGAATAAGCGTAAGAGAACTGTGGTTCAAGCAAAAGATATTACTTCAACTTCAAGCGAAATCTCTTTCATTCTACCTGTGAGAAAAGAACCGCTTGAGTACATAGCTAGAGCTCTAAACCACGTTAAATCTCTGGGGTTGCCAAACTACGAGATCATTCTTGTATCTGACGATAGTGAAGAAGACAAAGAGCAGATCCTGAAGATAGTTGAGAACGCGAGAAAAGAAGGTATTAACGTGTGGTTTATATGGCGAAGTGAACCCGTTGGAATGAGAACAGGTGCTCTTAACGTAGGCTTATATGCATCGATCGGCCGTTACATCTATGTTTACGATGTTGACACTATGCCTGAACGAGACTTTTTCTACAAGGCAGTAAGCTTGCTGGAGGAGTGCGATACGTGCTTAGGAGTAGTGGGACGCTGGGAACCTCTAAATCTCGATAGTAGAGTAAGCGAGGCACTTGCATTCGGGTTGGAGTTTATCAGGAAGATACTATTTGATGCTCGAAGTAGACTCGGCTTTCACATATACCCTCTCGGAACGGGCACGCTCTACAAAGCCTATCAATTAAAAGAAGTTTTGAAAGGCTGGGATCCAGCGAGAATACAAGACGATGCTGAGCTTGGAGCAAGGTTACTTTGCAAAGGATATAGAGTAGTGTATCTAGATGAGTACGCAGTTAAGGTGGAAAACCCCTCAACGTATAAAAGCTTCAGGGTTCAGCAATCAAGATGGGCCTATGGTGCACTGGATGCAGCATTATCAAGGTTAAAGTGCTTCATCTTCTCGAAGTCACCGTTGATCGTAAAACTGGAAGCTCTGTTATACCTTCTTCAGTATGTTCCTTCAGCTCTGTCCTTTACTGGTGCTGTGGTACTATCCATCATCACAGCGCTGAACCCTGCTGATTACGTTGAACGTGTGTTTCCACTATTCTTAGCCTGGTTCTTCACAATGATCATATACACGCTACTGATGTATTTCGAGTCCCATAGAAAGAGTGTTAAAGAGTTCCTCACGTTATCAGGTAGACTCACAGCTTTGGGAACAGCGTCTTCACCCTATGTTGCAGTATCTACTATCAAAGCTCTTCTCAGAGTAAAGGAAGAGTACAAGCGTACCCCGAAAGGGCTTTACCAGAAAATGTACAGATCCCCTAGGTTTCCACTAGAATTAGCTCTTGGAGTATACTTTGCGTTTGGAGCCATTCCATCCTTTATGAAAGGGTACTACTTAACAAGCATTACTCTGTGCATGTTTATGCTTCCATTCCTCTACGTAACACTGAGATTTAGAAAGGACGTGTTCTACAGGTGATAGCTCGATCTACGCTAGCACGGAATTCTTGGTTTAAATCTTAACAACAATCAATTTTAATACTAGGTGATGCTTACGTGCTTATCTACAGCAACGATGAACCCGATGAAAAAAGCGTTCTTGGATTCTTGAGACCATACGTGTCTGAGTGGTTTAAAAGAAAGTACACTGAAATGACGCCTGTTCAGAGAAAAACTATTCCACTGGTTAAGAAAGGGTACAATGTTCTAGTTTCAAGCCCTACTGGAACTGGTAAAACTCTCGCGGTATTTCTAGGAATAATTGACAACATGTACGAGTACTACGAAAAGCATGGAGAACTGCCAAGTGGTGTATACGTAGTATATGTTAGTCCCTTAAGAGCTCTTAACAACGACATGAAGAAAAACCTATACGAACCTGTTCAAGGTATTGTTGAAACAGCGAAGTCCATGGGATTAGAACTCCCCGAAATAAGAATAGCTGTTCGCACCAGTGATACCTCACCACACGAGAAGCAGAAGATGAGTAAAAACCCGCCTCATATTCTGATAACAACCCCTGAGAGTTTAGCACTAGCTCTCAACGCGCCCAGGTTTAGAGAAGCTCTTAGAAATGTTCGAGTTGTAGTAGTTGATGAAATACACGACCTAGCATCAAGTAAGCGTGGAAGTCATCTATCTGTTAGTATCGAGAGGTTGGAAAACCTTGTTGGTAGACCTATTCAAAGAATAGGGCTTAGTGCAACTATTGCTCCACTTGAGGAAGTTGCTTTGTTCCTTGTAGGATTCAACGATGACGACACTCCGAGAGATTGCTATATAGTAGATGCAAGATTCGATAAAAGAGCTGATATACGTGTAATTGCACCAGTTACAGACTTAGTGCACACGCCAGCTGATGTTATCAACGAATCTATATACAAGAAGATCGTGGAGCTTGTAAAGAGACATAGAACAACACTAATATTCACAAACACGAGGAGCGCTACCGAGAGAGTAGTATTCAAACTTAGAAAGATCATGGAGAAGGAGAAAATAGTAAATGTTGATGAAATAGAAGCTCATCACAGTAGTTTGAGTAGAGAACAAAGACTAGAAATAGAGAACAAGCTAAAGAGAGGCGAGTTGAAAGCCGTAGTTAGCTCTACTTCCCTTGAACTAGGTATAGACATAGGCTACATAGACTTAGTTGTGCTACTGAGTAGCCCTAAGAGTGCAACAAGGTTGTTACAGAGAGTTGGAAGATCAGGGCACCATATACGT
>JAWAXJ010000045.1:0-7391 GCA_038896955.1 Desulfurococcaceae archaeon | reverse complement strand
ATTCCATTTTATCCAAAAGGTACTCATCAGCAAATATAATAGCATCGGTTTTCATGCAAGACTTTACTCCCTTAGGAATTCTCCACTCGTAGTCGTTGATTTTTTCAAACCTAAGTCTTACCATAAAAACCACCAACTACGAGTCTAACAGTGATAATTCACTAGGGACTTATATAACTGTGAACATAGTTAATGCCAGATGCTAGGGTAAAACTATGCTTACTCACCATGCATAGCTTTTCTCAGCTCATCTAGTATGGTATTCAGATTTACTTGCTTCTGCTCACCTGTCCTCATGTTCTTCAACAGTAACATGCCCGTGCTAGCTTCCTTCTCGCCAATAATTATGGCGTAATTACATCCGAGCTTGTTAGCGTGCTCAAGAACTTTAGATAGGTTTCTACCTCTGTACACTACTGCTTCGAAGTTCTCTGAGCGTAAAAGTCCTAGTACTTTATACCCCAAAGATAAGGGGGCGTTTCCAAACACCAGTATCGCAATCCTTGTTTTTCTCTGTGGTTTAAACGTCTCTCTCAATACAAGAGCTATTCTATCAATACCCATAGCTAAACCAGTAAAGTACTCAAAGGGAGCGCCGTATACTGTGGTTAAACCATCGTATCTTCCACCACCACCTATACTATGCGTTAACTTCGCGTGTTCAGCTTTGTACTCGAATATTAGTCCAGTGTAGTACGCTAGACCACGTACGAGTTTAGCATCGTACTCTACTCTGTATCCCGTCTCTCTGAGAGTATCTATGAATACTCTTGTTCTCTCATGCTCCTCGCGTACCTTTTCGTAGTATTCACCTAGGTTATTCTTGTAGTCTTCTATAATGTTCTCCACTGTGTAAAGGTCCTTGGCTTCAACTAATTTTTTGAAGATGGCCGTGTTTTCTTCTCCGATCCTTACTTGAAGCTCCTCAATGGCTTTATCTAAGAGGTCTTTATCTATCAAGTGTAGTATGTGGTCTTGGAACTCTTCTTCAAGTCCCATACTTCTCATAAAACCTCTATACACGAGAACGTTTCCTACCTTGTAGTAGTGCTTAACTCCAGTGTTCTCGAGAAACTCGCTTGCTGTGATCGCAACGTAGAGATCAGCGTTTACATCGGGATCGCCTATTATCTCTAATCCACCCTGCCAGAACTCTCTGTACCTAGCGTACTGAGGCTCCTCGTATCTGAAGCATTGCGCTATGTAGTAGAGCCTTATAGGTTTTGGCTTAGCTCTCATTAATCTCACATACGACCTAACAACGCTAGCTGTTACTTCTGGTCTTAATGCTACAAGTCTTTTACTCTTATCCTCGAAAACATACATTGATCTTCTTATTTCTTCACCACTCTTAACTTCAAAAAGCTTGAAGTACTCTATGGTCGGGGTTATTATGGGTTGAAATCCCTTAGACCTAGCTGTTCTTCTGAATTCATCGAACAAGTACTCGTAGAGTTCCGCCTCTTCATCGACAATATCCCGCATACCACGAGGCGGATTGAAGATCTCGCTCAAATCAATCTACCTTTAGATCGGCTTGCGAAATTTCGTAATACGTCAACTCACCGTGTAGACTAACTATTGCTAAAGTAGCTTTAAGATTGTTTCTCAAAGCCTCACTTATGATCTCTGTGATATCGTTTATTCGTATTAAAGACTTCTCCTCCAGAACGTAAATCAATCTTAATTCACTACCTTTATCTCTCACTAGGAACTTCATCGGCTCTAGGACTCTAACCCTGCGTCCTCTTTCTCTCAAGTCTTTGAAAACAGTTAACATAGGCCAGAAGAACTCTTCAAAACAGTGTGCGTATTCGGATACCAGGATGCTAAGGTCTTGAATTCTCTTACCGTTAGCACCAGTTACTACCTTACCCGTGGACAGTAAGTATGCAACTTCAACAAGCTCTAGTACTAGTTTATCCTGATAGTACTTGCCGAACCATCTGTTAGCTAGTTCATCCGCGATCGGCGACTTATACAAGTACCCCTTACACGTACCTGGATCAAAGTGTATGAACACTGCTTCGTGCTCTAAGCTTTTCAAACTTGCTCACCTCCTGCTGGAATACCTCTCTCAACTAGCCTGATAACAACGCGGTGAACGGGTATGTGTTCTGCTAGTTTATCGAACACGTTTTCACCTTCAATTATGTCTATCAGTAAATTATCACCCCTTCTGTGCACGTACACTAGTGATCCATTACAGTGGTATACTTCCAGTTGCACATTCTTGCTCGAGTACACCTGCGTGCATGTTAAGTTTAGAAATTCCACTATCTTACGCTGATGCAACCCCGTAGAGTCATATATGTCGATCAAGATATGACTTGGCATTTACCTCATCCGACGAAGATTTCTTTAATAACATTGTCCAATGTGTTCTGGTTCACTATTATAGGTTTAACCCCCATTTCCTCGAAGACCTCTCTGTAATCGGGTGAAATGCTTGACGTGATAAGAGCACACACATCGTACTCCTCGATGGTGTCTTCGAGCAAGTTGGGATCTGGAGGTTTTCTCATTGTAAGTACTTTCTTCTTTAGATCCATATCGTATATTACCACGTCAGTTGCCTCTTCGTAGCTAACTACCAGGTTGTTCTTGCAGAGTATGATAACGGATACCATTGCATTTTTTACCTTTTTAATCGCGATATCCTCCATGGTGATTGTATTAGTGGTAAAAATAAATTACGAGCGAGCGAGGCTTATCGCTGAAGCATTAAAACCGTACAGAGACCAGATCTTAAGTCTCTACCTAAAAGACCCGCAGTACATTGCCATAGACAACTTGGTTAAAGCACGCGGATGCGCTGAGGCATCCCTTTTGGTACTACTGAACAGTGTTGTAAGCTATAATCTGAAAGTAAAGGGCGAGGATTACTGGCTTTCCTTTGCTGAGTACTTCTCTCATCGGAAGAACAACGTAGATTATTTCACCTTTAGAGACTTTCTTACTTGGTCAAAGAACACACTTCTTCTAGAGCAAAAGCTTGAAAGAGTAAAGAAGATCCTTGGTTCACCTCTTGTTCCTAAACTGTATGTGAATCCACTTGAATACTGTAGCAACGTAGGTCGTCTCGTGGGCGATCTCTCGAAGATCCTTGGGAGTACCAGGGAGAGCAAAACCGTGGTGTTTGCCGCAAAGATGTATGGTTACCTGTGTTATGCTTGTGGACAGGAGGCTGACTACACGGGCATTAGCATACCCGTGGATTTTAGAAACGCTGTTTTATCTCTAACCAGCTGCCTTGTCTTCGAGTGCAATGAGGACCTCTACAGGTGTGCGAGTGAGCTTGTCCGAAGCAGAAACGCTAGTGTTGTTAGAGAAGCCTGGAGCATCGTGTGTAGTGAAATCGGTATTCCATGTCTACACTTGGATACATTTACGTGGTTGATAACAAGAAGTATTCTCGAAGAAAAATTCGATGTGCAAAGAGCCCTGGTCGATATTAGTGGTAAACATGGTATCAAGATCTCGGCTAACCTACTCAAACTTCTAGTAGAGTGTGCACCTAGGTATGTGTAGAGAAAGCCTGATTAAACCTGTACTTGAAATCGCCAAGAGCCTTTACGACAAGAGGTTTGACCACGGGCTCCCACACGTTGAAAGAGTACTTGCGTGGGCACGTAGGATAACCAGTGAAGAAAAGCTCTCCATACCTAGTACTCTACTGGAGATCGCTGTATTCTTGCATGATGTAGGTAGATACATTGGAGAACCACACGCTTACTACTCCGCCTTGGTTGCCGAAGAGCTATTAATGGAGGCTGAGTGTGCAAGTACGTTCATCGAGGAAGTATCATCCGCTATTCTATCACACAGTTACAGCTTTTCCAAGTCTCATCAAGCTAGAACGGACCTTGCAAAGGTAATAAGCGATGCTGATAAGCTAGACGCTCTAGGCGTAGTTGGCTTCTTGAGGGTTTTCATATTTGGAGAACGAAATGAAAGAACACTTGAGCAGTCCTTGATACATTTTCATGAGAAGATACTAAAACTCCCTGAGCTCATGTATTTCGATTACTCGAGAAAGGTATCAGCTCTCTTAGCCGAGAGAACAAGACTACTACTCACTATGCTTCTCGAGGAACTAAACCCCGAGAAACTGCTTGCTTCATCTAGGTACAATAAATAACCAGATTATCAACAGTATGATGAAGGAGGTAATCGATACCATGTCCGAGAACTACGAGCATCTGCAGATTGTAAAAGACCTACTAAAAGGTGCTGTAATTGGTCTAAGTGCATACGTTAAACCCGGAGGTGTACACAGGCTTGCACCCGGTAAGACCTACGACGAAGTTCTCTGCAACTTGATATCATCGGTAGGGTTTCTCGCGAAAGCTCTTGAAACAGGTAGTAGTGTTAGAAGAGGAGAACAGGTTCTCACAAGCGTAGACATTGGCAAGCTTCTATCCAATGTTCTGAAAGAGCTCTTTAGAAGCTGTAGAACCGTTCACCCCCAGTACATTACACCACTAGTGATCGGGGGCTTTGCAATAGGTCTTAGCGGTGTTGAAAGCATAGTAAAGGAAAGTGCTAAATTCAAGAAAGCTCTTGAACTCGCCAATTCAATTAGCAAGTGGAGCTCAATTAAGCAGTTTATCGAGACCTTGAAAACTGTTGGTCGAGAAGACATGTACAATCATCTAAGTAGCCTTGGGTACACGGAAGTAGGCTTGCTACAGCTGAACGTAAGCTATAACGACTTATACAGAGTCCTAGGTTCCAAGTGGCGTGGATTCTTGGTAATAGAAACTGGTGAAGTTCTGGTGTTCACATACCTGAAGAGGCTCAGTGAGCTCTATAAAAAATACCATGAGCTAGCCATGTCCACCGTAGCGCTGTACATGGAACTGATCAAACCTCATGTCCCCCAAAGCTACGTGAGCATTTTGAATAATGTTGAATCCTGTGGGTATATGTCTACACCGGAGTGTAGTAAGCTCATGATCGAGCTAGATGTTTTGCTGAGAAGGGGCAAGCATACGTTTGAATGGGCTAGCGAGATAACAACTCTGGTTGCAGCATTCGCTTCTTTCGAAGGGTATACATAGAATCCGCTTAAACCACTATATTGATATTTCAACGA
This sequence comes from Desulfurococcaceae archaeon, assembly GCA_038896955.1. Taxonomy (GTDB): domain Archaea; phylum Thermoproteota; class Thermoprotei_A; order Sulfolobales; family Desulfurococcaceae; genus UBA285. Next base: position 2,293 of record JAWAXJ010000045.1, on the reverse strand, counting down.
TTTTCTGCCTAGCCGGTAGTGCAACGTTGTAAACAGGAACACCGTTAACGTAGACTAGTTCAATCCTCCCTAGATGCACATGACCGTGTATAACCATGTCTACTATGTTCCTATTTATAATTCTATCGAACGCGCTACAAGCTAGGTACGGATATGCCTCTTGTTTCTCGCCGAGTAGGTTTTTGCTAGTAACTCCGTAGTGTGATAGTAGAACAATCTTTTTGCAGTTTTTCGTCTTCCTTAGTTCCTCGCACATCTTAACTATCCTGTACGGTAGCTCTCTGTAGTACTTTTCAATGCCGGGTATGTGTTTTGCTTGCCAGCTTGTTGGTTTATCCAGTGCACCACGTGTTCCTACAATGCATAGCTCATTGTTGTTTAAAACCGTGTAGCTGTCATTCAACCATAGAATATCCCTATACAGTCCTTCATAGAGTTTCTCGTAGCCTCTGTACTCCTCGTTTCCGAAAACAGCGATTATTTTTGCTGATGGAAACCTCTTTCTTAGTGCTTCGTAAACAGGTTTAAACGCCATGACGTTGTTTCTCTCAACAATGTCTCCCACTAGTATGAACACCTCTGGAATGCTCGATGTTCTCTCCAGTGCACGTAGAAATAGTGGTAAGTTCTCGGGGCTGTGGATATCTGATGTGGCATGTATTATCATAGCATTACAGCACCATTATTTAAAACCCCTTATACATATCAGGGCTTGTTAGGTGTTATAGATATGACCGTTGGATTGCTCCGCGGATCGAATAAAACAGGACACAAGGGCTGGACAACGGAAAAGTGCATTATATGTGCAACAACACTAGATTTCTTCCATGGTTACGACCTGAAGAACATATACTATTGTCCAAAGTGCCTGGAGCATAAGATAAAAGCGTACTTCTGCGCTGCTGATGCGAGAACTCTACATTACAAGTGCCCGTTTTGCAAGAGTGAACTGAAACCGTATTACTAACCTCCGCGTGTTCCAGGTTTCTTAAAGAAGGAGAACAGGCTTCCTGAGGACTCGTTCACAATTCTTACACTTATAGCACCCTGAGGGCAAAGAGGAACACATCCGTAGCACTCAACGCACTTGTCACCATTTGCTACCACAACTCTGTTCTCCTCTAAGGTGAATACGAAAGCAGGACAGTACTCAACACACAATTTACATGTATTGCACTTTCCATAGTCTATTTCAACGAAGACTCTCATCAACTCCTACCTAGATCAGCCATAGTGAATGCTCAATAAATGTTTATTAGCAAAACATGCTTAAAGCACATACAGCTTGATTATAAGGTGCTTTGAGTGCTGGTTAAAGCTGACATGCACATACACACCACGTGTAGCGATGGTAGAGCGGGTTCTCCTGAAGTAGTTTTACAAGCCTTGAATATAGGGCTACAGGTAGTATCGATCACGGATCACGATACGTTCCTCGGTAGTACTATTGCTACTAGGTACGCAGAAAGCTACTCAAGAGGTATACTGGTCATACCGGGTGTTGAGGTTAGAACCGACAAGGGTGATGTTCTCGTATACTGCGAGAAGGAAATAGATTTTCCACGTAAAATCGAAAACCTGATCGAGAAAGCCCACAGTGAGAACTGCATAGTTGTTCCCGCGCATCCCTTCGATATTGCTAGGCTCGGTGTAGGAGAAGCAATATATGAGTACAGTGAGTGGGATGCTATAGAAGTGTGGAACGCTTCATCTACTAGAGGTTCTAACTACAAAGCTCTGGAGGCTGCCAAGATCCTCGGAAAACCTGGTTTAGCGAATAGCGATGCTCATGTTCTAGAGGAGATCGGAGTAGCATACACTCTTATAGAAGTAGACGACCTAAGAGTAGAATCAGTGCTCAACGCTATCAGAAAAGGGCGGGTAAAACCAGTGTTCGGTAAGCGTCCTTTCAGTACCACAATTAAAAGACTCTCGTGGAGTTTAACTCGGTTTATCCATGTGGATCAAAACAGACGTACACTACGTTAATACTCCACGTAAACACCATAGCCTATATCCACGGTATTCTCCGGTGGTTTAACGCTGTAGAACTCAATGCTTTCCAGATGATGCAAGTCTACTAGTTCTTCTTTCACCAACGCCAGATCCGCCGGTAGGTAAATTCTCTTCTTCAGTGGTTCGTTAAGCCTCATTCCGCTGTTCTTCTTGTACTTCCATATAGCATGGTTCACGTCTTGAACTTTCATTGCTAGATCGTATGGTATCTCCAAGTACGTTTTCTCAGGTGATGGAAAGTTTTCAGTGTGTACGGACTTTCCATAGAGCTCCCGGT
>JAWAXJ010000044.1:0-7516 GCA_038896955.1 Desulfurococcaceae archaeon | reverse complement strand
CCAGTAAAACGTGTAAGGGTTACCACCGAGAGCAGTTAATGTACTCAGTGTAACGGTGAACAGTGTGAGTAAGAGGAGTAAGGAGTAGTGCACTTTTCTACTTTTTTCACCTATTCCAATACACACAGGTATGAACGCGTAGACAACGTAGTTAGCAATTCTGTGGATTATACTTAAAGCTTCAACCATGTAGGTTAAAACGTAGAGAACTAGTGTAGCTACTGGTAATAAGCAAGCATTTCTAATCTTGTCAACCTCCTCTAACCCAGTCTTGTATGCTACCAACAAACCTATGGGTACAACGAATAGAGCTAGAAGAACTGGTGCAACAGGTGCTGTAACCGTGTAGATGAGAGCAACTAGAGCTGGAGCAAGAGCTATTGTTATTAAAACACCTGAAGCAACATCACCTAGTAGAGTGTACGATGAGTAGGTGAACAACGCGTATACTGCTAGAATAACCGTGTCCTTGAATGACACGGCTACCGGGGAAGTAACAAAAAGAGAGTACGTGGTAAAGAGCAAGACTGGTACCAGCAACAATATACGCGTGGAATCAAAACGAACTCTCTGCTTCCTACTTACAAGTGAACCGGTGTAATCGATAAACAAGTAGCTTACCAGAGTAGCTGAAAGCACTGCACTAGCCAGCGGATGACTCAGAACAACTGCTACTGATAAAACGAGTACTGTTAGAAGCCGAGAGACCGTTAGTTCACGAGGTTGAAGAAGTACACATAGCAGAAGAGGTATTAGTGCATGCGCGTAGACTTCCTTTAAGTAGCTTGATGTGTAAATAGTAAAGGATGGGATCAACGATAGTGCAAGCACTGATAAAACACGTGGTTTGAAGTTGACCGCTAGTAAACCCGCGAAGGAGTAAACCGAGAAAGCCATTGCCAGCGATAAAACTACCACTCCAATATGTCTGTAAAACTCTGCAATTGGTAAACCAGTTATACTGGAGTACACTATTGATTCCAGGATTGAAGCAGGGTATTCGACATGGTAACTGAAGACTTCAACGAGAGAGTATACTGGTGTACTCGGGTTCTCGGATAAGTACTCTGATATTCTAACTAGAATCCACACATCGTTGGAAAACGGGTATCCAGTGTAAAGCACGGGAATTAGTCTAGTAAGAACAGTAAATGCAACGATTACTGTGAATAACACCACGTGGTTAGCTCTCAAGTCTTCTCAACCCTGTAAATACACCCACTGATAGTAACGTGTAGTTAACAATAGCTACGGTGATGACTTCACGGATACCAACAGTAAGGGGGATTTCATGGTCAAGAAACACTAATGGAGGTGCTAAACCCAGGTGGAAGAACAATGATGAAAGCGCAACTGAAACAGCAACAGCGATAAGGAAGTACACTAGTAGTGATGCAAGGATAACACCGCGTGAAGCTCCCATGCTTATGAGTGTTCTAAGTCGGTTCTCAAGATGAAGTACTACTCCTATACTCATCAATGGAAGACTTGCAAGAGTTGCAACACCAACAGCATAAGCTAAGTATACAATGTACTCCCTGTGAATGCCGAGCTTAGCTAAGTAAATTTCAGTAGGAGTCTCTGCGTGAGCAACCTCGACATCTTCTCCTCTACGTGTTAGGAGGAGAAATGCTCTTCGAATTAACCTCTCGGTGTAATCATCGCGGGGTCGGGGAACCAGAGCACTGTACACCTTGTCCACCATGTCCTCACTGTACACGTACACTACTACGAAGCTGTAGTAACCCTGCTTTACACCTCGAAGCTTTACCGCGTTCTCGTAGCTGACACTAATACCGGGTTTATCTCCCTCACCGCAGATCCTCAGTACTAGGATTTCTCCAGTGAATGGTGACTGAACAGCGATGAAGTCACCTATCAGGAAGCTACCTGCTTCAAGTAGGTTTTCACCGGCATAGGCACATGTACTATTGGCGTAATCAGTTGCGTACACTACGACGGGTCTACTATCGATCAACCCTACTGTTACAAGGATCGATTGAACCCTAATGTTGTTAAAACTACTAAGCTTCTCCTCAATACTTCTTGCATCAACAATCGAGGTAAAAGGAGATAAAGCATCACTAGACACCACAATGGTGGCTACGGCGGTAGGATCAGGTGGATAAAACACATCGTAAACCCTGCTCAGGGTCTTCACGTAGCTTAATGCGTATAGGGAAAGCGATGAGAGCACAACTAAAACACCGAGCACGAGCACAAACAACGCTGTTTTTCTAGTGACGAAATACTGTAGAAGAGTGGTTAAACCGCTAAACATGCTTCTTGAACCCCGCTACCAGAGATGATGCGAACACCAGGATCACTGAACCAGCAACGTAGTAAAACAGCACACTCCTCGTGTAAGGTTGGGGAGTAAACCAATACAAACTCGTGAACTTGTGAACAGAGTTAACAATCACCACCGACATTGAAACAATGAAAACAGAGACTATTACGCATACAAAGAGCATTACCAGCGAGAATCCTAGGAGTATTTTTCCTCTACTAACACCAAGGTTGTGCAAAGCATTGAACTCTTCTTCAAGAGCTCTACGAGCTTTAAGCACAGCAACGTAAACTAGTGGAGTATGAGCTAGAAGTACGAGTAGCAACCATCTTTTAGAAACCTCGATGAGGCTACTCTCTACGAAGAATAACGCTTCTTTCAATACATGTGAGGTGCTTACTCTGCACAGCTTAGTATCGCTTTCAGTGGAAACCTCGCCGAGAACAATCACAGCGTTAATACCTCTGTGAACATGTGATACACGCCTTGTATAGCCGTTCAGAAGAACGCTTTCAACTTGGAGTTCTTCGTACACTTCTAGCGGTAAGGATGTAAAATCACTTGTATAAGAAACTTCCTTGAACTCAAACAAGTTTTCGAGAAAAACATCCACGGGAACCACTAGCACGGGGAGCTCCGTATTGTTCAAGGTAATTGTGCCCAGTGGCTCAACTGGAATGCAATCCCCTAAACTAGCACTACTACGTACCAGTAGGCTCATAGTACCTGGGCTAACGCGCTGTGACATCACCTCTAAGAACATGGATAAACTCGGCATAGATAGAAGAACTGTTGAGAGAAGCAACGGTGAAGTTAAAGCTATTAGCAAGTACAAGTAGGTCTTTTTCCTGAGAACCGAGACCATTATCGCGGAGATCAGGTGAAGATTATCCATGGTTAACACATCGTAGTAAGCATGTTCAACCGAGTTCTCTCGTCTCACTACTATTGGTTTTGATGTTAAATTGCTTAGAAACCCATTGTACGTGTTTTACTGTGGTTGAGGATTTCACGAAGTAGTCTCCTAATCCTGAGCTCGGCTCTTTTCAGGTACGTTGCAACCATAGCTAGCATTAACGCCTGCAAACCTGTTGCTGTTAAAACAATAGCAACTACTCCTTTCACGTGGTAGATTACTCCGTTGAAGATGTAATGGTACGCTACGTAAGCGCCCAGTAGTAGACCGGGAACTACTATGATACTAGCACCTATTAGGAGTAGTGTTACAGGATTATACCTCCACGCCATTCTAACAATATCTAACGCTATTTTGAAGCCATCTGTGATTCTAAGCTTAGATCTACCAATTCTACTTCGATACTCGATTCCATACTCTGTGTAGGGTACAGCAGAGCCAACAACATGCGCTGCGAGTTCAACCTCGATGCTAAATCCTTTTGTTTCAAATAAAACATCACGTAGTTCTTCCACGTCAAGGAGGTACATACCTGTACATACATCTCCCAGGTCTCCACCGAGTAGAATATTGAACAGTTTTGTTAAAATCCAGTTGCCAAACCTATTCAAAACCGGTATGTTTTCTCTACCGCGAACCCTTCTTGCTGAGATGTACGAGTAGTTTTTCTCCTTAGCCAATCTTACGAGAATCGGTATGTACTTAGCGGGATAACTGTAGTCACCATCCATAACTACTACGTACTTTGTTGAAACATGTCTCAGACCGGTTTTAATAGCATCACTTTTACCCACACCCTCCTGTTCAACCACAACTACGCCCTTGCTTCTCGCGATCTCAACTGTTCTATCAGTGCTGTGTCCATCAACAACTAATATTCGACTCGGTGGAATACCTGTGGACAAAACCTCGTCTATGACTTTTCCAATAGCTTTCTCCTCGTTTTTAACCGGAATAAGCACTGTAACATCGTCCAGCTTGATCAAGGAAGAATCCCCATTCTTATGTTAAGCTATAGTAATCATTGGACTAAAAAATCACTTACTGCTCAGGTAACCGAACCTCCAAGAGTTCACCGTTGCCATTTTTCTCTGATCAAAATACATGGTGTACAATCGCGTAACCCGTTGAAGCTTAAAAATCCAAGTTTGAATAAATTTTACCCGATTATGCACTGATCCCCGAACTATCTGATGCCTAATCTTCACGGTGTTTTTCTTGAGCTATGTGCAGGAGTATAGAAGGAGCCTAAGTGTAGGGTACCTGATAATTGTATTGATCATAGCTCTCTTACTTCAAGGTGTGTACAGAGATTACCTGGAGTCTATTCTTAAGCTGATGTTCACCGAGGATTACAGCTACTTACTTGTCTCATTAGTAACAGTTATGCTTACTCTTTACCTATCGCTCAGGTATATGGGTTTTACCTACGAGCTCCAGCTCAGCAGATTAATCGCGTCTCTGCTTCTGGTTGTAATCTCGATGATACTGTACCACGCGTCTGTGACAACACTAGAGAACCAGTTGCAACTACAGGGATTAAGCTTCTCGATCGCGATGATAGCTATCCTGCTAATGGTTTTTAAACCAGTATCGAAAAGCGATGTAATCCCCGTTCTTACACCAATACTCATGGTTCCAGTACCGGTGAGCATTGTTGAAGCAACTACAATCGGGCTTTCACGAGTTATAGGTAGATTAGTAGCTGTGTTAACAAACACAAGGTACATTGATGCTGGTGCTTTCACGGCGATAGAGGTTGAGACAAAGCAGGGAGTGTATATGTTCAGTGTTGAAGCTGCTTGTAGCGGTATTCTAGTACTTAGCACTGTAATAGCTGTTTTTCCGGTGCTAGCATACTACGCGAGTGTTGGACAAGAAAAAACTACGAGAAAGCTCTGGATCTCGCAACTTGCTTTGCTAACAAGCTTAGCAGTAGGTTTCACAGGTAACCTTCTGAGAGTATTAGCAATAATCATCGTGGCAAAACACTATAGCCCTGAGCTCGCCATGAACGTTTTCCACTATTCACCCTCCGTAGTGTACGCATCAATCTCCGTTGCCTTAGCATTCCTTTTAATCAATAAGTACACTCATGTGAAGTTCGTAGTGCCCAGACCACTGGCTACCAGGTTTGGAATCCCCTCTTTGAGGTGGGAGCAGGTTGGTGGAATACTAGCATCTACTGTTCTCATCGCATTGTTGTTGCAAAGCTCCATTGTATTATCAATAGGTGCGAACAATGGAGAACCCGCCGGTGTAAGGGTGGTAGCATACAGTCTCGACGAGATCGTGAAAAACCCGCATAAGTACTTGTTCACAGATAGGGTTACCATCATCGCATTAACATACGATGCTTTCTTAACGAGAGTAATAGGTTCTTTGTCAACGTACAGAATAAGCCTTGTAGTTAACGGTGTTAGGTACACTGGGTTCCTGGAGGTTGTTGATATTCCAGCAAGACTGCACACCCTGCAGCTATGCGTAAGCTTACAGGGTTACAGAATACTAAGCTCGTGGAGTGAGCCATCTATACCCGCTCAGATAAGCTATATTCTAATGGAGAAGAACAACAAGGAGTACATACTAGCCTACGTGTTAGTACCGGTCGTAGTTGAAACGCCCACAGGCGAGTACACCATTTACTCCCGAGTATCGCTGTTCAAACAGTACAAGGACACATCTGACTTAGAATCTACCAGGGAAGCTCTACTCGTAGCGCTCAACTTAAACGCTGTGAATACTACAGGTCATGAGAAAAGCGTAGTATACGTACTAAACATCGTTGGTTTAGCCTTATTTACCATACTGGTTGTCTATATTTTGGTGTTAAGCGCTTACAGGCTCATTCGAATACTACGATCAAGAGGTATAGGTGGACTTGACCGAGTTCGATAAGATCAGGGACATGTTGAGAGAAGTTGTTAATACCGTATCCAAGGTGTACGTGGGCAAAAGGGATGTCGTGAAGTACGCTGTATCAACGTTATTCGCTGGAGGACATCTTCTGATCGAGGGATACCCAGGCACAGGTAAAACACTACTTGCAAAAGCCCTAGCGAAGGCTATTGGTGGCGAGTACAGGAGAGTACAAGGTCATCCAGATATACTTCCAAGCGATATACTAGGGTTCCACATGTACAAACCTACTGGTGAGAGAACATTCATTAAGGGACCTATATTCACCAACATTCTGCTCTTCGACGAGTTAAACAGAGCACCAACCAGAACACAAGCAGCATTACTTGAAGCCATGCAGGAATACCAGGTTACAGTGGATGGTACAACGTACCCTATTCCAAAGCCATTCATGGTTATTGCTACACAAGTTCCCGAGAAGTACGCCGTGAGCCCTTACAGAATACTCGAGACATTAGCTGACAGGTTCACATTCAATTTACCAAGTTACTACAATCCACCCGAGGAAGAAGCCGAGATCGTTGCTAAATCTGATCTCATTCTAACTCTCCCCATAGAGTCCGTTGCAACTCCCAGTGATATAAACATGATCATAAACGCTGTTCCGAGGCTGGTTGAGGTGAACCAGTACATCGTGGACTACATAGTTAGACTAGTAAACTACGTAAGAACACATCCAGCTGTTATGTACGGTCCTTCGCACCGCGCTACAATAGACTTAATGAGAATTGCTAGAATACTGTCCATACTAGATGGAAGAGACTACGTTGTACCAGATGATGTGAAATCTATATTCGTAAACGTAGTTGCACACAGAGTTAAGCTGAAAGAAGAGTACGAACTTGAGAACGTAACAGCAGAATCCATAGTATTAGAGGCGTTAAAGAGTGTTCCTGTTCCGAAGTAACTACACCGGCTGGTTCAGAGAATTCGCAGAGCACCTTAGAACCTCCTTATCTTTAATTCTCCCATTGCTTATCCTCATACTCTTCTACCTTAACAAGACGCTATTAGTGTCTCCTCAATTGTTCCTTATAGCTCTGTTCATAGTGTTCAACGCTACCGTTTTACTAAGAAGATTAGTGATGAACTATCTCGTGATCGCCTTTTACACAGCAACAGTGTTTCTCCACACACTGCTACACTTTCTTAATATTCCAGCTAACATGGTTAACTACACGGTTGATTCACTGATCATTCTAACTATTCTTTTCACGTACATGTACTACTACCACTACCATGCGAGTAGTCTAGAGAGGGTTTTTCAGCCGCATATCCCATTTATTGTTCTAGCTTCAACAATCATAGGTGTGTACCTTGGTGTAGACTTCACGTTGAGGCTTTTAAGCTTAACTGTCGTTGACGTACTGGTGTCTACGATAGTAGTTTCC
>JAWAXJ010000043.1:0-7542 GCA_038896955.1 Desulfurococcaceae archaeon | reverse complement strand
TGCCACGGTTCTCGGCAAGCTCGGAGACGAGAAGTTCGACTTGATCGTCACAGATCCACCCTACAGAGACGACGTACCCTATGCGGAGCTCAGCGACTTCTACTACGTCTGGCTTAAGCGTGCTTTGAGCGATAGTAACGGTGCTTCGCTTGTTCCCAGGTTTTACCAGGACTTCTTCTTTTCTGGAGGTGTTGAGGTTTCTACTCAGTGGGAGTGGTTTGCATCACGCGAAGTATCACTTAGTACTGGTAGATGTGTTTTCTTTGGTGAAGGATCTGGTGAGGATGAGTGTGAACGTGTTTATAGGAGAAAACTCTCAGAGTCCTTTAAGTCCATTGCTAGTAGACTTAAGGAGGACGGGTTACTTGTTACTTACTTTGCTCAGAGTTCTCCGAACGCGTGGATATCGCTGATAGAAGCGGGTTTATCTAGTAATTTGTATCCGTTTACAGCTTTCCCAGTTATAACCGAGAGTGAGGAGAACATTGTTGCTCGTGGTAAATCTGCTATAACAGCTAGTATTGTCATCGCGTGGCGTAGAATTCAACCTGGTTATCCACTGGATGTTTCAACCAGCTATAGTGAACTAGTTGAAACTGCTAGCAGAGAGCTTGATTCTATAGCTAAAGCTCTCTCAAGTGCTTCTGGTGGTGTTGTATCAGAGCTATATGGTGTAACTATTTATGTTATGGCTTATGCTAGAGTACTAAGCTTGCTTACAATGAATGGTAGACCTGTGAAAGCAGGTAAACAGCTAAGTACTGAGGAAATTGTTAAGCTTGCATCCGAGATACTTGCACAAGCTTACGCGAAGGCTAGTGGTGCACAGCTAAGTAGTGGTGATGCCATATTCTACTACTTGGTTAAGAAGGTGTTTCCACGAAGCCCTGAGGGTAGAAGATTAGCCTCCAGTAGCGATTTAATACTCTTAAGCTACGGATTAAGCGATGTGCAGAGAGCAAAAGTTCTCGATGAATTTGTTAGAAAAGGAATTCTCAGAGTTCATGGTAAAGAGGAGGAAACAGAGGTTGCTAGTCGTGAAACGTACATACTTGTTGAGCCTAGGAAGAGCAACGATGAACTTGAACTAGGTGAAGTTCTGAAACTCCACGGTGTTTACCCGGAGAACCCGGCTACTCTAAAATCACCTGTTCACGTGCTTCATGCACTAATGCTCTACTCGTTGAAACCTCGTGATGTGTTTTACAAGTACTATGAAAAGCTCTACTCGTACAACCCTGTTCTAGTCTCAGAAGCTGTTGAACTAGCTAAGGCATTGTCAACACTCGATGGTGATCCAGAATCAGAGCTTGCTTTGAGAGTTCTCGAGTACCTTGGTTCAAGAACCATGAATACCAGGAGAAGAGGTGGTTTACTTGACTTTACAAGAGGTTAAACCCTTTACATCCGTGGTAAAACCAAGAGAAGAGGTCATTAAGGGTGTAATTGAGGAAGCAGTAAACTTAGCGAACATATTCATGTACAATGAACTAAGGGGTAAACATCCAGAGGCTGATCTACTGACTCCAAGTGTTCTGTACAACTCAGAGGACTTCTTGAGGAGAACATATGTAAGCATGGAGATAAAGAACATTATACTCCTAGTTATGGGTGGTTTAGCAGGAGTTTCCTACGTTTACCTTGATGAGAAAGGTAATAGACTACCGGTATCCAAGAGAGTAATCGTTATTCCCAGTGCACTCGGTGGTGGTAAAACACATTTACTAGCAACACTATACCATGTTGTAAAGCTGTACAATGAAAAGAAGGAGAGAGTAGCAGAGTACTTCGAGGACAAAAAGCTCAAGTACGGTCTCAGCCACGTGTGTAAAACTCTAAAAGAGTACGGTGATGTCAAAGTAGTGGTTATAGCTGGAGATACACGTGCACTAGCTCCAACACCCGATGATCCACTGGTCATAGACGGATACAGAGTACATACACCATGGGGTCTAATGGGCTACTTACTCGGGGAATACGAGAAGATCAGGAAAGCTGACGAGAATCAAACACCACCCACTGTAGACGAGCTCAGAGGACTTCTCAGAAACAAGAGAGTTCTCATACTAATTGATGAAGCAGTTGAGTACATGGTTAGAGCTGTTAGACTTGATGCTGTAGTAAGAGGCTACAGTGAAGCATTTCTATCGTTTATTAGAAATCTCGCAGTAGCTGTTAATGAAACACCACACTCCGTACTAGTAGTTACTCTACCAGCTGAGTTCAGAGAAGGTGGCATTGGAAGAAGTTTTCAGCACCCAGAGTACGTTGAAAGAATAAACTCAATGCTACAGCGTGTAGCTCCTGAATACCATTCACCACTGGTTTTTGAAAAGGACATATCAGCTGTATTCAGAAAAAGACTGTTCGAGAACATAGATAGTGAACAGGTTAAGAGAAACGTAGAACTAGTACTGAGGCAAATAAGAGAACGCGTAGAAGTTGATGCTGAGCTAAGAAACTCCATTAAAGCAAAGTACCAGGATGTTCTCTTATTCTTTGAGAAGCTTAAGGAAACATACCCGTTTCACCCCTACTTCATTGAGCTAATTGTGAACATTGCTGTTAGAAACCCGGGTTTAGGATTAACTAGGTACTTGCTTGCTTTTGTATCAAGACTTGTTAAGTACATTTACGATTCAAAGGAGAAGCTTGGTCGTGATCCTGCACTATCACTTATTACTCCATGGATTATCCCCTTGGAATATACTGAGTTCAGAGAAGAGCTTCTCAGAGGAATGATATCTGAGCTGAGAGCAGAGTTTAACAGAATATACGAGCAGGATGTTAGGAGTCATGCTAGTAGAATACGGGAGTTGATCTTTCAAGAACGCTCTTTAGATAGAAATCAGCTATTAACTCTCATCAAAGGATGCATAGCAACAACGGTATGGTTATCCACGATTCCTGGTCAAGGAACCAAGCGAAGTGAAGCAATTAAGATATACCTAGCCAAGGATGAACTACCATCTGTTATCTATGATCCAATAGCACATCGTGATGCAATAGGAGCAGACGTTATTAATACTCTAAATGACCTGCTGAACACCTCCACCTACCTGGTTTTAACACCCGATGAAAAGGTTTTCTATGCCACTATACCGGATGTTCTAGCAATCGTAAGGCAGAAGTACTTAGGACTCACGGATTTCGATGCTCTACGTAGATTAGAACTCTTGGTCACCAGGGTATCGTTCAGAAGAGGTGAACACATCAAAGACATTGTCCCGATTACCATGAGCAGGGAGATTGAAATAGAGAACATCGTAGCAAGACAACTAGAGGGAAGAGATGACCCGGTTCTCGTTATATACATGGGTTTAGAGGATCCTCCAAGCAGCATCGCTGACATTGTTCTCGTGAGGAACAACATAGTTCTACTACTACCAGACTTCGGGGTATCACCAGAGCAACTGGGTTTACACTACACTGAGAGGATTAGAAGAGTAATTGGAAGTGAACCAGGCAACATGAAGGACTATATCAAAAGCCTACTTAAGTTACTACGTGCTGTTGAAAGTGTAAAAGAAGAAAGAGAGTTTCTTAGAGAACTAGCTGGAGAAGAAAACCTAAACTATGTTCAAAGCGTTCTCGAGAATATTAAGAGCGAGGTTGAAAAACACCTTGTTATCTCGATATACTCTGTTCTCAGAAAAGCAGTAGCTGGACGCCAGAAGAAGGTATACGATGTTGATCTAAGACCATATGGTGATGAATCAGAGGATCTTTCGATTCTCTGTAGAAGACTCGAGGAGTACCTCGAGAAACGTGGAGTTATAACTGAATGGGACTGGAGTGATATAGTTGAAGAACTTCGAGACTGGAGCGATGTATGGGATTTAGACAAGTCTCCCAAGAAGTTCATTAAAGTAGGAGAGATCTGGACGCAGCTTCTTGAATCACAGAACGTAAAACCACACTTAACCGGGTTTAAAGACTTTGAGAAAGCACTTAGAATTGCATACTTGGGTAGAAAAATAGCGTTCAAGTACAACGGTGAAATCCTCTGGTTGAATCACCCGTACTCCCCCGGCGAAGCTGAGAAGAAAATCAAAACTGGGCTTCCTCTATGCGATTGGGATAGAGATGTTCTAGATAAGCTTAAGAGAATGAACGGTGATCTCAGGCAAACCGAGATAGTATCCCCACGGTACATTATCAAAGAGTACATTCAAAAGTTGAAGAAGAAAGCAGAAGTTAAACCCGGTGAAAGAGTAATTAGGAAACTCGTAGTTTACAAACCGGATGCACGAATTGAGCTTGACGAGTTCTTAGCGGTTCTAAAATCCGAGGGGGAAATAGTAGAGGAGCTAGCAAAATACCCAATTGTTCTTGTAGAGGAAAAACCGAGACGCGTATTCAATGTTGTTGTTGATAGTGTTAACGATAGAACATTTAGAAGAGAAGAGCTACTTGACTTTGAACTCGAGGGAAAAGGGGAGATCAAGGTACGTGGAAAACTTGATTCCACGGAAGTGTTCGACGTAGGAGTACTACTCGAGGTTAAAGACGCATCTGGAAATCTCGTTGTTGAATCACGGTTAGAGAAACGTAGAACTCCTGGTTCATTCGAAGTTAAAAGCACTATTGATAAACCCGGGGATTACGTTGTTCTTCTAAGAGCAGAGGAAAGTGAAGGTTACAGTGTATCAATTCCTGTTGCTAGAGTTAAAGTTAAAGGTGAAGTATGCACTGAGAACGAGGTTGATGTAGGTAGATTAAGCGAAATCATAAGTTCACCCGTGGTTAAAGCTGAGTTGAAATCCGTGGAGATAAAAGGTAAATTGAGTAGGGCAGTTGTGCATGAACTTAGTGATGTGTTAAAACTACTTAACTCATACGATGTACGTGTAACCGGTTACCTGGAGACCAGGGAGAAGGAGGAGGATATTAGAGTACACTTTAGGAACAAGAGAACTGATGTTGCATCAAAGATCATAACGGCTATTGGACCAGTGGACATGGAGGTAGACTTGAGATTAGATGGTTTAACATTGAGTAAGCTGAGAGAACTCGATAAGGTGTCACGAACTCTGCTTGATCCTCATAAACCACTCGCTTCTATTACAAAGATTAGAGTAAGAGAGTGCAAGAGGATCTAGCCATGTCCAGGGCTGAGAAAAAGCCTCTGAAAGCAGTAGCTGTTCTCGTCTCAGCGAAGAAACCATACTACATTGTAACAATATACGATCGAGGGTGGAGAGTAGGAGTTATCAAAAGGATCTTGAAACCCGAGTTTATAACAAGATGGTTTACGTACAATCAGTCGCTTCTAGAGTTCAACTACGCTGTGATCAAGGAGAAGAGAGATAAAAAAACAATAAGCATAGCATTTGACGAAGCTGCATCAAGGCACTTCACCATATACGTGTTCTACTTGTGGAGTATAAGCAACCTGAGGTCAAGTAGGAAAGTTGACTGTTTAGCTAAGTGCTGGTCAATGATAGATGCTATTAGTCCAGTTGCCGATATACTACGTGAATTATCGAGATCAGTGGATAGAAAAAGGTTTGTTGGTGCTCTCAGAGGATACTGTTTATGTCACTAGATGCTGGCTCTGATCAAATACATGCTTTACTCAGAGTAATTACTAAGCCTCTTTTCAAGTACAACCCTTTCTTCACACTCTACATTAACCCGTTTTACGAGCCTCCATCACCTGATATTACCTCGAGACCCTACTACAACTACATACATCAGGTTTCACTACTTCTGGACATGATACCTAGAACCAGAGTTAGAGTTCTAATCGGCGATGAAGTTGGTTTAGGTAAAACAGTTGAAGCAATACGTTTAATAAAGTACCTTGTTACAACCAATCAAGCGAACAAAATACTCATTATAGCGCCCAAGGCGCTTATTAAACAGTGGATTTACCATGACATGAGGGATCTTCTCTACGCACCTGGGTATGTTAAGAGGATCACCAGGAAGAAAATAGACAACATCTTAGAGAGTTTTAGAAGAGGGTTAATCCGCAAAGCAGTGTTTCTCGTACCGATAGACCTTGCAAAGAGAGGTAGCATGGATAAGCACGCGTGGGGAGGGTTTAAACCCTACTATGAGTTCATATCAAGCTTTGACTGGGATCTCGTTGTCATTGACGAAGCTCATCAACTAGGTTTTACACCCCCGTTGAGCCTAAGAACGAAAAGACTAGCACCAGTATGCACGAAGGTAAAGCATCTTGTACTGCTATCTGCTACTCCCTCCCGAGGGACACACGAGGATATGCTCGGTAGAGTATCCCTCCTGATCCCTGAGCTAGAGGGTAAAGTCAAGGAGATAGCCAAGAGGAGCGATGAACGTAGACAACTCTACCGAGTACTCTCGAACTACATCGTATACAGGAGAACAAAGGAATTCGTGAACGAATTAGAAGGTAGAAGGGTGTTTCCTGAGCTTTCAGCTCTAATGGCTTTGATAAAACTAGGTGATAAGAAAGAACTCTACCAGGAGTTAAACAAGGTTTTATCAGAGATCCTTAAACACTTGAATGTTAAACCAGTTGAGTTAGTTAAAATCATAGTACTCAAGAGAGCGCTTTCCAGTCCATGGTCTTTCATTAAAACAATAACCAGGGTGCTAGAAAGGGGTAGTAGTCAACAAGGTTTGCGTTTATCGAGTAAGCTCCTTGATGAGCTCTTCACGGAGAGCAAAGTAGACGAAGTAGTCGAGGAAGCTCTTAGATCAGTTGTAGGTAAGCTTCCAAGTAGCATGCTATATAAAGTCTCAGAGCTACTCCTTGAGTTCGAAAACTTGTACAGAGAAGGTGATCCCTGTGTTAAAGCACTTGCTCACCTCTTGTACCACGTGCTAGTTAACCCGGGTTATCTACCAAGAGACCTTCTAGGAGACTACGTTGTGTTCAGCGAGTACAGAGACACAGTGGAATACGTGTTCAACTACCTTGTAGACTTCTTTAGATCAAGAGGGTTTAAAGCAAGTGATGTAAAGCAGCTGATCATCGAAAGAACCTTGAAGAAGTACCATGAGAAGAAAGACTTGTCTTCTACTAGGAAGTACTCTAGTCTACTCGATAACTCAATGGAAATCCTCGTGGACGAAACCATGGGTAAGTGGATAATACTGGTTAAACTATCATCTCTTAATCAGGATGTAATTCACCTCCTTCCAGAAGTGTTCGAATTAGCTGAGGAAATCGTTGGAGCAAGTGTTTTGAAGGTGTTGATAAGCACGGATATAGCTTCGGAGGGTTTAAACCTGCACCAGTTTAACGTAGTGGTGAACTACGATGTTCCTTGGAGTCCTGTTAAACGTGAGCAACGAATAGGCAGAGTCTATAGATTAAGACAAGTAAGAAACTGCACAGTTATAGACTTTGTTAGAGACGTGGAGGTAGACTACGAGTTCTACACCAAGCTCGTGCTCAAGCTCTTAAACATGATCGAGCAAAGAATTACGAGTAAACCACTTGAAGGTGTAATAGAACTTCATGTTTTAAAGAAACAGCAAAGTAGTGAAGAATACCTTCAGGTCTTAGAAAAGGACATTGCTTCAGCTCTGTGCAGAGTTTACGAA
>JAWAXJ010000042.1:0-7765 GCA_038896955.1 Desulfurococcaceae archaeon | reverse complement strand
AGGACACCTCGATAAGCATAGTAGAGATACTGAGGCACATTACGTGGACAAGCCTAAGCCTAGCACAGCTTGGAGCAACGACGGCTCAGCCGGGTGAGAGCCCACCGCCGAGCGTAGTAACCATAGGAGGATTCGACGGAAGCTCCATCAGGATGCTGAGAACTGACTCAGACGGTAGACTACAGGTGGGAGTTGTATCAGTACCAGTCACCAAGGGAGACTGGCTATCGGTGATACCGAACCCGCCCAACCTAGACGTGCCCCTGAGCACACTATCCAGGCTCGTGAGGTGGGGTAGAGACGTTAGCCCGGTGTGGGTCCACGGATCGGAGGTTACAGCACCACCCGCTGGAACAGCACTGGTCAGTAGAAGCGTTTCAACGGGTAAAACAGGCTACGTGTACGGCTTCTGCATATCTGCTGGAGAGCCGAACGACTTCAGGATCAACTGGACGAGCGGTGGAACAAGCCGTAGCGTGAGAGTCGTGTTCCCCGGCGGTGGTTCACTGTGCTACGTTGACATCGTGGCGGTGAACGAGGGTTCACCAGCAGACTCTGGCACGACCATCACTATCACGAACGTGAACGCTGGTTCAACCGGAGTAGTCTACCAGGCTGGAGTATTCTACGCTGAGGTGTAAGCCGTGGGAGGATTCGCAACCGTGTCGAGAGGGCTGATCGCTGGCTCAGCTGTAACCGGGACCGATGGATCAGCAGCGGTTTCAATCCCGCCGAGACCCTACAAGCCCGTTGTACTCCTTGCAGCAGACTCAGACCAGATCGCAGTAGCGATATCCAGCTGGACAACTGATGCAGCTGGAAACTACACTGGGTTCACGGTGAAAACGTACTACATTACACCATCGGTTGCCAAGACTTCTGCAACAGTGGTGTCAGGTATCTCGAAGACAACTGCAACAGTGCTAAGAGACGTCTCAGTTTCAACCGGTACCTTCGTAACAGGGATAAGCGTTGACAGAAGAGACTTCACAACAGCTTCAGCTGTAACAGGGGTTTCAGCGAGCACTGGAACATTTGTAACCGGTATCACGGTTGACAGAAGAGACTTCACAACTGCAACAGCTGTAACAGGAGTCTCTGCTTCAACTGGAACCTTCGTAAGGGGTATACCATCCGTGACGGGCGATGCAGCCGGTAGGTACACCGTTGATGCCTACAGAGTGGTGCACCACAACCACGAGATACCAGCGCCAACAACCGGTACAGCTGTAACAGGCGTATCAGCATCAACGGGAACGTTCGTAACAGGTATAACATCTACAGCTGGAACAACCGTTGTAGCCAATGTAACCGCTAGCACGGGTTCAGCGGTGACAGGGGTTTCAACCACCACTGGCACCTTTGTCACGGGTATAACATCTACAGCTGGAACAACCGTGGTGGCGAACGTGAGCGCTTCAACAGGTTCAGCTGTAACAGGTGTGTCGAAGACGACTGCAACAGTACTGGGAGACGTGGTAGCGCCAACAACCAGCGTGCTCTCAGACGTATCACTCTCAGCTTCTCCAGCACCCAACGTTAGAGTGTTCTACCTGGTGGTTCTCTAGACGACTGTGCATATCCACGAGTCAACACTCGTTGTCTTCAGGTTACCACTATCGTACACAACCACGTCACTAGAACCAGGGCATGTACCACCGGGTGGTGCGCTCTCCTCTATACTGTGGAGTTCTCCCTCGAGCACGATCACGAGCAGTGTTCTACACGCGCTAACACCATCCCACTGGCAGAACGTTCCATCGGATCTCAGGTTACCAGTATAGTACCTAACGTACGACATATCCTGGTACCAGAGTATCAGTTTAGTAGAGGGAACTTAATTAAGCTTTTACAGGTGTGGTCAGGTGAAGGTGAGAGTTGACGCGTTAGGAGTAGTGCACTTGGTGCTCGGCTTAGTCTCAGCACTGCTTGAACCTGGAGTACTAGTAGCGATCACACTACTGTACTTGTTCTACCAGTACGTAGACTACACTAGTGGTGAAAAACCAGAGGAAGTACGAGGAGACGTAGTAGAGTACACTGCTGGAGTAGTTGCTGGAGCCCTGGTTAGAGCACTACTAACAGGCTACTGCTCTACTGCTTTCTTCTGAGCCTGAGTATTGTGAAGGAGTTCCAGCCGGAGACAACGGAGAGAACAATGTTGCAAACCCAGATGCTGAACTCGAGGTTGCCGCCGACGGCACCAGCCAGAACAACAGCTCCCATACCAAAGTACTTGAGTATGAACAACCCTGCAGTACCGAACTTCTCGAGGAACCAGCGAGCAGTGGGATTAGCCTCGTAAGCACCCTTTCTGAGACCCTCAACAGTCGTCATTATGTCTACGAGGTTCAGCAAGGTGAATACGTAGAGTGCTTCGGGACTGACCACGCTATCCACCAGTATAGTTAATTGGTAAAGAGGTTAAAAGCTAAAAGCACGCGTACAGTACTATAGGTGGGGTGGGAGCGTGGACGCGGCGGACTCTGTCTACTTCGCTCTCTCGGGTCTACTGGGAGCAGTACTGTACGTGCTGATATGGAGCAGGGCGTGGAGGGATTTATTGAAGTACGAGGTGTTCAGGCACCTGGCCGTTGGAGCGCTATCAGGAGTGTTCTACCACATGCTACACACAAAGTACAACTTCCCCAACGCTGTCATGGCCGTTGTCGTGGGGTACTTCGGGCCCGATCTGATACAGGGAGTAATGGAGAAGCTGAGAGCACTACGCGAAGGCTGGGTGAAGGGTGCGGCTGGGAAGTGACTCATTACTACACAAATTTGTGAAAACGGTGAAAGCGTGGAGAGAGAGCTCTATCCCTTCGAGCTCGAGATAGCTACTAGGTTCAGCGTGGGAGGTACTCTGACAGCTTCACCGAAGAGCGAGTGGATAAGGGGGTACCTCCTACACTTCGGTGAGGGGTACCCGTACGGAATGTGGAAGGAGTACCAGGTGTTCGCAAGGTACCTGGGGATAAGGCCCGGCACGTACGCTGACTTCGTGAAGTACGTCTACTACCTCAGGAGGCTGGGCCTCGTAGTCCCGGTTAGAGAGGGGCCGAGCAATAGGAGGGGGTTACCGAGGGTCTACTACAGGGTTAAACCGGGTACTGAGATGTCGCCACTGTGGAGGAGGCCCCTACAGGCCCTGTTCCCGAGCGCTGACTGGTCTAGGCCCGAGGTGAAGTCGCTGTACAGGGGGAAGTACAGGTAGGTGATGGGGGTGTCAAAGTGTAGCATCTGCGTACTACTCAAGGCATTCGAGGTGTGCATCTCGGAGAAGGGGGGAGACCCACACCTCATCAGGAAGGGGTTCAGCTCTGATGTAGGTTCATGTTGGTTGATTTCATCGCTTCATCCTCGGTTCCCCCGCATTGGTCTTGGGTTTGCATCACCCTTGGGGGCGTTCAGGGGCACCCCTAAACCCCCACATCTTGAATACCTGTAGAACAGGTTTATGCATGCGATCACGTCTCTATCTCCCATGAATCCGCATTTAGTGCATCGCATTACTCTGTTACCGTTGCTCTCGAGTCTGTTTCCACATCTTGGACACGTTGATGATGTCTTCACTGGGTTAATGTAGTTAACCTCTAGTCTTCTCTCGAGAGCTTCATAGCTTATAGTGAACAACATCCTCCTGTAGAACCACAGGGACAGCTTCTTGTTGAATGAGCTACTTCTATCCACGTTACTCCTGAGTTTATTCAAGTTCTCTAAGACCACGATAGAGCTATACCTACTAGCAAGTTCCGCTATAGAGTCTCCAATCTTGTGAGCATAGTCCCAAGCTATGCTCCTTGCTCTCTCACCGTGCTTCCTGATGGCTTCTCTAACCCCCTTGATGAACCTCCAGGACCTCGGGTACCTTCTCTGAATCCTCTCGATCCATATTCTGTGGGTTAGGATTCTCCTGAGTGGTGTTTTGTACCTCTTCAGCTTCAACAGTTCTCCACCAGGTTTGAACACAGCTAGAGTAACATTGTCGAAGTTGACATCAACAGTCATAACGGTTTCGGTTCTCCTTGGTTTAACCGTTTTCCTGAAGTAGACTGCAACGTAGACCTCTCCTTCAACCACCTTAACAGCTATCTCGTAGTTGCACCAACCCTTGAACTTCTCTATTCTTTCATTAGATGATAGTAGTCTTAGCTTAACCTCTCTGTTTCCATGAACCTTTAGGATGAGGACTCTGTTCTCTAGGTCCAGCCTGTAGTCGTACCTATCTATTCTAGCTGTTAACCTCCTTAGAACAGGCTTGCTCCCTCCGTTCCTCTTACTGGCTTTAGCAATGGCTTTAGCGTAGACATAGATTTGCTTCGCGTGGTGTGCTCTGAAACCGTGCTTCCTGAGCTCGTTGTAGAACATCTTGTGTAGAGTTTTAATTGATGGCACGTTGTTTAAACTCCACAGGTTGTTTACAGCTAGCTGGACAGCATCACGGTAGAGCTTCAGGAACTCAACTAGTGCACCGTGGTCATCGCTACTCTCGGGGAGAGCTCTCATCTTAAGTGCTTCGACGAGCTCTCCAACCTTCACCGAGTAGCTCACCGCATCTTACTGTAGACAAAAATGCTTATAAATCTTTCTGTCATATTCTATGCTTGGTGAGGAATGTGGCGAACGAATTCTACTTCGTGAAGTGTAGCGTCATAAAGTACAGGAAGAACGATGTAGCCCTATACCCGCTGGGGAGAGACAAGGAGAAAATAAAGCATCTACACGGAAAAGAAGTCTACGCGCTGATCATAGCAGAAGAATAACATCACCCAATATAAACCTATATAAAACCCGAAACAGTTGCGCGAGGCGATGGAGCTCATAGGTTGCCACGAATGCCACGAGGAGTCACTCCCCCCTCCTCCTTCTTCATGAAACATGATTTTCATTTTTTTGTTTCAAAGTTCATAAGAGGGAAAAAGTATTACTTTTTCATTTCTTTTATCAAGAGTTAAGCGAAATAACACTTTAGACAAAAAACGTTATACAAAAAACACGTGTTTCAAACAATTCAAGAACGCACATTATACAAAAAGATAGATTTATAAGCTGGTAAGAGATAAGTGATAAGTGAAAGGGGTGTGTATAATGGAGAGGTTAGCTAGGTTAGAGTACTACTATGGGAAAGATTTCGTCAACATTGTGAGACTACTGAAAACAGTGTTATATCACGATGCCGTGTTTAGAATCATAAAGGACGGAATTGTGGTGAGAGGACTGGGTTCTGGCGATACACAATACGTAGAGATCTTTATATCAAGTGAATATTTCAATAGATACGATCTGTACAGCGATAGCGTTGATGTTTCGCTAGACTTAGATGAACTAGAAAGAGTGTTCAGGGGAATAAGACGTGATGAACACGTAACAATCTCAGTATACACCACATGTGGAGATGACATAACAGTATACATGAACACTGAAAAAATAAACTACACATTCTACAACGCTAAACCACGCTACACTAGTGATATCGAGATAAATGCTGAACATAAGGTTAAATCAGTAGTCAACACTGAGTTACTATATAGAATCATGAAGTTCATTGATGAATCAAGTAGTACATACTATGATCGAATATTCGAAATATCAGCAATCAAAGATCAGCCGTTCATCACTATTAGATCAAAGAACGCTGAGTTCAAGATGATCGTAACAGATCTAATCATGTCTTCTGAAGACACTATAGTATCACGATATGATTCAAGACCATTATCAAAATTCACACATCATCTACAGAAACTATCTAGATATGTTACACTAATGTACGATAGAGATCAACCATTAGGACTACTAACGCATGATCACATAAAAATAAGATATCTTCAAGCCCCCGTGATCTAAATTCTTTTTCTATTTTCTCAATCCTCTCGTTATTATTTTAGTATTATTTTAGTCTTGTAAGTAAACTAAGTAAACCCCCTCTTAATTATGCAAAAAGTAGCTTATAAGGGGGTTTGGGGAAAGAGAGAAAAGTTGTTAAGTTCTTAGAGTTCTTCAAGATATAGTTTTTTCTCTTTTCCTTTTTCCTTGTTTCATTCCTTTTCCCTTTCTAACGCTTCACAATGTCCTCAAGTATTTAGTATAGTGGTTTTTCAACTACATCAACGTACATTTTTACGACGTCTGATAGTATGTCTGCTGTGTACCTGCTGAACTCTGGAAACTCCTATATGGAAACATGTTTTCATGCAAAACTGTAATTATGCAAAAACATGAATACTCTTTTCTATTGTGGAATACCCTTTATGCAAAACGATAGATTTATAAACAGGTGAGGGATAAGTAGTAAGTGAGAAAGGTGAAAGCACATGAGCTCGAATGAAAACTCCCCCAAACCCCAAACCTCCCAAACCCAGGTTTTTTTGTCCGAGTCCTCCGGGTCACAGGTTAAGAAGAAATACACGAGAACAGCTGAGGACATCGTGTTCTACACTGATACGGATGCCGAAAGTTACCCGGTGACGTACACAATATATATTGCCAGCGATGGAGAAGTCTGGATGAAGAAGAAACCACCGAGCGTTGCTCTAACGCTGTACACAACTATCAGAAGAAGAGCCAACTTTAAATTCGATTCCGACGAGGAGTTCAAGAGTAATATTCAAGAAGATCTCGACGAGAGAGTTGCCGAAGCCGTGAAAACGTCAATGGAATTCGGCAACGTTGACAGATTCGCGCAACTCTACGACATAGACTACGAGACGTACGCTGGTGACTACGAGAGGCTGATCGGGACGTTCAAAGCTACTGTAGTAAAGGTAATCGTAGAGTCGAAGTTCAGGTGCTGGGATAAGCAAGCCTGGGCGATCTCATTTGAGTGGGAAAAGCGCATCAAAGCTAGGCACCCAGGTCTCGTAAAGTACACGTACGCGAAAGCAAACATTGGGAGAAGGAACTACGCGAGAGTGATAATGAAGATACCGTTCGCGCCCAAGGAGCTCGATGAAGTTCTTGCCAAAGCACTAGCCTCAGCTAGCATTGCTACTCAAACATCGATCGTCAGCGATCTCGAGGAACATGTCAAGAAACTAGAAGAGTTGATTAAGCAGAAGGAAGCAGAGCTACAAGCACTAAGAGAGCAACTAGCACAGCTTCAGCTCAAACTACAGCTAGAGAGAATGAAAATGAAGATGGTGGAGTAGAGATGCCCAAGATTGTGGTCCTAGAGATTGGTCGTCCAATCGTGGACGACGTAAGACAGCAACTCGGAGAACCCTTCAGAGTGATTAGCTATCCTAGGCCAGTCATAGAAGCCGAGTACCCGAAGATCCTCAAGGAAGCTTATCAAGCGATCCGCGAGGCGGCGCGAGGAGGTGAGGAAGTTATTCTGGTGTTGTCAGGACCGCTAGCACTAGTATTTCAGTTGGGGCAGCTGATTGGATTATCTCACTTCAAGATCAGAGTGTTCCAGTTCTCGATGGGTAGATATAGAGAAGTTCCACCTATAACCCGTGAGGTGATGTTCTAGTGACCACTCCTAGCCCTTCCTCAACTTACTCAACTACTTTAGTAAGAAAACTTGAAGCGGAGTTAAGTAGCGGCTTTGTCGGCAGAGAGGAAGAAGCAAGAGTAGCCATCCTAGCGCTTTTGACCAAACAGCACGCTGTCTTCATCGGTGAGCCAGGAACCGCTAAGAGCGCGCTGATAAGGAGGCTGAGCCAGCTCGTTCAATGCAGGTTCTTCTACTACCTGCTCAGCAAGTACACGGTGCCGGACGAGCTCATCGGTCCCATAGACCCGATTGCCTACAAAAACGGGAAGT
>JAWAXJ010000041.1:0-7824 GCA_038896955.1 Desulfurococcaceae archaeon | reverse complement strand
AAAACCAGGTACCTATGATCCCCTTGAAGAAGCTGAACTAATAAGGTCAGAGATAGATGAATGGTTCAAGCAAACAATACTGAGAATATGGAATAGCAAGATCTCGAGATACCTCTACGCATCGCAGAATCCCATCGAGGACATATACCAGAACCTCGCGGGGCTCAGCATAAAGAGAAAGCACATAGCGGAAGCTATAAAAATGGCGGACTTGGAAAACAAGCATCCGAAGTTCTGGACAACAAGCGATGTTGAGGAGTTTTCGCTTAAACTAAGAGAACTTTCGAAACCCATAATTATAGCAGCTAACAAAGCCGATGTACCTGAAGCTAGAGACAACATTAAGAGGCTTGCAGAATTCTTTGGAAACGAGAACGTAGTTCCAGTTAGTGCGCTAGCCGAGTTCATACTGAAGAAAGCGCATCAAAGCGGGGTAATAAACTATATCCCTGGTCAATCCGGTTACGAACTCAGAGTATCTTCAGACAAGCTCACGCGTGAACAGCTGAGAATACTTGAACTGATAGAAAACAACGTGTTAAAAGTCTACGGATCAACAGGAGTTCAGCTGCTTCTCAGGAAAGCTGTTTTCGAAAAACTAAAGCTTATAACGGTTTACCCCGTGGAGAACGAAAACAAGTACACAGATCATCACGGTAACGTACTGCCCGATGCTTACCTTGTGGAGAAGGGGACTACAGCAAGAGAGCTTGCGTACATGATACACACAGAGCTGGGAGAAAGCTTTCTTTACGCTGTAGATGCTAAGAGAAAGAGGCGCGTAGGAGAACTCTACGTTCTCGAAGACGACGACGTTATCAAAGTAGTTGCTGCTAAGGCTCGGTAGACTGCTCTTCGATCTGCTCCTGAACAGTCATTCTGCTGTTCCTGCGCTTCATAGCTTTTACCATCTGCCAGTACTTTCTAGCTTGCTTATAGTAGTAGTCATCCTCCTTTCTTCCTCCAAAAGCTTCTATGCCACCGCTTTCCAGTTTCCTCTTCAGTTCCTCTGCTTCTTCAGTTGTAAGTTCTCCTCTTCTCAGCAGGTACTCTATAACTTTGAACGCTTCATCCACGGTTTTACAACGTCTAATGTAATCAACAACTGTTGGTACGTATCCACGCCAGGGGTCAGGTAAACCCGTTTTAACTCTCAACGTGATTTTCTCTGTTTCTCCTTCAAGAATCTCCTTTGCTAACCATGGAAACCTCTTTTTAAACTCCTCGATATCGTACTCTCCCAAAACTACTCACCAAGCATTGATCGGCTTTGAGGGTATTTAGCATTTGAGGGAACATCTCTATAAACCACAGACCCCGGAAGAACCCAGCTGCAAGAACCGATCTTTACACCAGGCATAATCGAGACGTTTACTCCGGTCTGAGCATAGCCACCTATAATGGATCCGAGTTTGATTCTCCCGGTGTCCTCTAGCTTGTCTTTTACACGCATTTTCACATTTCTTCTATCAAATCTGAGGTTGGCTAGAATCGTTCCAGCTCCAAGGTTGACATGCTCGCAGACTACACTATCACCAATGTATGTTAAATGGGATGCATGAACGTTCTCGAAGATCACGCTTTCCTTTACCTCTACGGAAAACCCTATCTTAGAACCTGAGCATATGACGCTCCACGGACGAATAAGTGCTGAGGGTCCCACCTCGACGTTTCCGTCTATGTAGACCGGCCCTAAGATCGTTGTGTAAGGATACACAGTACTGTTTTCCCCTATGAACACCGGCTCTCGGATGGTTACTGGCTCAATTATGTAGCCTCGTACTTCGTGTTTTATGCTTTTGAGTGCTAACTTGTTCGCTTCTATTACGTGCCAAGGTTTACCTATATCCACCCAGTTGCCTTGATAAAGGTAAACTTTCACGGGTTTCTGAGAGGCTATTCTAGTTACAATATCTGTTAGCTCGTACTCTCCGCGCGGACTAAGAGGAATATTGCTATTCTCGATAATGTCCCTCGTATTAAGCTTGTAAACACCAACGTTCACGAGAGTCGTTTCCGGCTGCTCAGGCTTCTCAACTATTTTAACCAGGTTCGAGTTCTTGATGTATAAGACACCGTAGTCCCTAGGATCGTTCACATGAGACCCCACAACGTAGTAGCCCTCTAATTCAGCTATCCTACCGTAGATGCTCCAGTCTTCGAAGTAAAGGTCTGCGTAAGTTATTACAACATCTTCCTCAGGACCTAGAGCTTCTGATGCTTTTACAACTGCATCCCCTGTTCCGAGAGCCTTTCCTTGATCTACGAACTTGAGTTTGCCTCTGAAATGAGGCTTCGACTCGAAGTAGTTCACAATGAAATCCTTCATGTAGCTCACAACAACCACTATTTCTTCGAAACCGGCTCTCAGCAAAGCCTCCACGTGCCATTCCAGTACAGGTCTGCAGAGAACAGGTATCATTGATTTAGGTCTGGTTTCAGTTATGGGTCGAAGACGAACACCTTCTCCAGCTGCTAGAATTATCGCTTTCAACGAATCACCAAAGTAGACTATGAAAACCTTTAAATTAAAGCGTTCTAAGGAGAGCCAAAAGCAAGGGCTTTGGGACTACTTCACGAGAGTTTTGCGTAGCTGTATAGGTGAGATGACCACGGCTGGTTTAGGACCTTCAGGTGTAGGGATCATTAAGAGCTTTGTTTTATAGACCTCAACTCTTCTCACAGGATATATTTTCTTCGCAAGAGCGTGTATCTCGTTCGATATTTTACCATTGAGGATCTCAGTGTACAACTCGTCGAGAGTTACTTCGGATGCCTTCTTCACAATGTACTCTTTCATTAATTTTCTAATAGCTATTTTCTGGCTTGATTTGCACCTGTAACTGGTTAAAGTTATGATCGTTATTCTGAGAACGTAGCCATCCTTTGTTTGAATATCGAATATACCCTGTATTTTACTGCTTTTTCTTCTCACAAGGCTTTTCATATAGTCTCTTGCTAGTTCATGTCCCTTTATCCTGGTAATAGCTTTATCTCCTTCAACGCTTATTATCTGAAAGTAGAGTTTCACGTGAACCTGCGTTATGTCTCCGGTTATATCGTAGAGAGTTGTTTCCAGAACTCTACCAATCAGCTTATCTGGATCGTCCGATGGAATAGTACCTAAGCTCATGTTTCCAAACAACGGTGGTGCGATAACCTCATACCACTTCTTGAGTTTCCACTTATCTTTTACAACAGGTTTGGACAAACCACTTACCCCTTCATTTCATCAGTAAGCTTGAAACTTGTTCCAGTAGTCTGCTTTAAGTATATCTGGGTTTTTATATAACACTGCTAGCTCTCTGCATAGAGAGTTTTGAGCTGTTTCAGCAACATGTTTGTTATAGAGAGAATCTCGTCAACGGTTGACCGTGTCCTCAGTATCGAGACTAGCAGAGAATCTCCTTTAACAGAAATTTTGATGTTGTACTCGTACTCGGCGTTAAGGATCCTTATGGAGTCTTCAACTATCATGCCGGGTGGAGTGTTCTTGTTGTCGGGGGCAAGAGCTCTCTTGATGGCTTCAAGCAACCTGAGATCGCTTGTGGAAATTACCACTTTAGCTTCTACTGGAGCGTA
Source organism: Desulfurococcaceae archaeon (assembly GCA_038896955.1). GTDB lineage: Archaea > Thermoproteota > Thermoprotei_A > Sulfolobales > Desulfurococcaceae > UBA285. The sequence goes on along the minus strand of JAWAXJ010000041.1, from coordinate 4,242 downwards.
CATGTCTGATCGGGCTCGCAACTCACGTACGCGTTTTCCGGTTTAGTGCCTATTCTCAGAAGTTCTCTTAACACTGTGATTGACCTGTCTTTCACAAGTACTTTAACCGGTTTATCCCTAGGAAGCATGTTCACGTACATGAGAACATCTACTGCTAAATCTGGTCTTTCAAGCGCTTCTTCTACTTCGGCTGGTTCTCCTCTTCTAAGAGTGTCGAGTTGGCTTGTAATGATCTCTGCTACGTAATCTGCGACTTCATCGTATACACTAAGTATTTGCGGAATCGCTGTCTTGTTGAACGATAGTAGAACCAGATCGTAGATACAATTCTTACACAAGCTTTCGTAGACAACCATACTACCAATGACTTCACTTAGTTCAAACTCTTTTTGATCCGAAAGCTCGGGTATGAGAATGTAGAAGTCTCCAAGAAGGTGTATAATCAATGAAGGGTCTCCCAGAGAATCAGCAATGCTTTTAATCAGGTTCTTGCTTAGTTCATCCCCTCTTATCTCCTTATACTTGACACTATAGGGGTTTTGCCCCCTAAACGTGCTTTCAACTATCTTTAGTGCTTTATCCGGGACCCCTGTAATTCCCGGAAGTATAGGCATTAGTGTTCGCGTTAAGGCTGAAACAAGGTTTTTCCTCTTAGCCCCCCATAACCTTAGTGCAGGTGCTTCAACGACAAGCTTGCTTTGAGCTAGCTCACTTAGTATTCCGTTTTCAACACCTTTGAACTTGCCTCCTTTGAAGTCATAGTAGTTCCTGTAGAAGCCACCTACTAACGCTAGTAGCTTAGCAGATTTGTCAACTCCAAACATGGCGTCAAGTAGTGATACAATCTTTGCTGTGGATGAACCGGTGTCAGCGGAAGAATCTATAGCTAACTGCTTCTGCTTGTTAACTGGTGGCAGATTTATTAAGATTGCAGGGTCATTCGGGTAGTCAACGAGAACTTTTGCATCAATACATACTTTAACATCCCATTGATGATCTATCAGATGCTTCAACAGTATACCTGATGCAAGAAGTGAATCTAACGATGTATCAGGAACTATAGTAAGGCTTTTGTACGAAGTGATAAAATTCACTATGTCTCGCTCGCTCAAAACAGCACCCGTTTAATTATTTCAAATACCTCAAATATAGGAACAGGGGTATAGATATAGCACCTACACTCGTATATATGAGCTACAACTAGTTACGCTATCGATTCTGATTCAAACTTGTACAAACCAGCTGATACCGTTAACTTAGCTATTTCTGGATCATACTTCCAGCCGGGAGGCAACTTGCCAATTCTCTTGTAGTACTTAGCAAGCCTGTGTATCTTAGATTCAACCTCAATAAGACCCCTCTTGCTGTGATAATCCTTAGGATGCTCCTCGAGATGTCTTCTCAGGTTAACAGCTTTCTTCATTAAATTGTAAATGTCCTCAGGTACTACGAGCTTAATACCGTGTTTCTCAAGTATTTCCTCGATTTTCTTACCAATTACCTGCTTAATTAATGGTATACCGAACTGATCCCTCAGAATTTCACCTATCATCGATGGTGGGTAACCCTTCTTTGCTAATTCAACCACTAGTAACTCTATATCACTGGGACTCATATCCAGCTTTAACCACTTCGGAGGCCCCGCTCTAGCCGGCCTCGTCGAATGCGATTGCCCTTTATCACGTCTCTTGTTCATCCAGAAAACACCTAACGTAGGCTACCTGATACTCAACGGTTATTTGACCTTTTAAAACTAAGCTTAACGAGGTTTTAAAGACTTCCTGCGAGGCTTAGGTACTTTTCAAGAACCCTTCGCGTTGAAATAGCCCTATGACTCTTCGAGTTTTTCTCCTCTATAGTCATTTCCGCAAAGGTTCTCGACTCACCTACGGGTATGAATATTGGATCAAAACCGAAGCCCTTATCACCTCTTGGTTCTAGCACGATTTCACCGTGAACCTCTCCAGTAGCAACTATAACTCCTTTACTGAACGCTACAGCAGACGCTGATTTAAAGCACGCTCGTCTATCTTTAACCCCCTCCATTAGCTTAAGAATACCCTTTATACCAATGGTTCTATACACGTAGCTACTGTAGGGTCCTGGAAACCCGTTCAAAGCTTCTATGAAGAGCCCCGCATCCTCAACGAGTACAGGTTTGCTGAGAACAGCATAAGCTATCATAGCTGATTTCAGAACAACCTCTTCTATGCTGTCACTTTGAATTTCCAGTTTTAAGTCCCTGCAGAGCTCTAGTTCTATTCCAAGAGACTCCGCTATCGGTTTAACCTCGTTGTATTTATGAATATTGCTTGTAACAAAGCATAACTTAGCCAACGTATCTCTCCTTCATTATACTCTTTCTCAGTTCCCTATCCACGTATCTACCTCTAGCTCTGATTTCCCTCATTCTTCGAATAATGCTCTCTCCGTGAACACCGTAGCTTTGCACGTAGGCTTCAACCATGTTCTTTTCGAAAACGCTTGCAGCATCCGGTCTCATTGCGTGAACACTTCTAAGCATCAGGTGAAGGTCTATGGCGAATTCTTCGATGTCAGTACTGTACCCAGCAAGACCAAAGTCTATTACCACAAGTCCACGTTTGCTCGCTATAACGTTTGCAAGAGTATAATCACCGTGGTAAATGCATAGCTTGTGCATTCTTCCAGCAAAACTTCCGATCTCCCTAGCAACCGATACTATTGCGTTGTGATCAAGAGTATCGATGATGTTTGAGAGTCTTTCACCTTCCACGTACTCCATTCCCAGCACGCCTGCTTCTTCATCAACAAATAGTAGAGCCGGGACATTGAGGCCTGCCAGGTGTAGTTCTGACAGGATCTTTGCTTCAATTCTGGTTCGATTCACTATGAAAAACCTATTGAACTCCTGCGTTCTGTACGGCTTATCAACTCTCTTCTTGATCACGACTTTAAGTCCATGCAAGTGTGCCAGGTAAATTTCTGCTTCAGCACCTTTTGAAACTAGTATTGGTGCTTCAGCCATGGATACTCCTCCTCGTCCAGCCTATACCTCTGCTTAACAACAATCTGCTCAGGCTGTTTACGCTCACCGTGGAGAAAATGCAGTAGCCCGGTATACGCGATCATGAGTCCGTTATCTCCCGCTACCTCCGGGGGTGTTCCATAGTACTTCACATTGTAGAACTTGGCAATACTTTCGAATTTTTCACGGAGTAGCTCGTTTGAAGCTACTCCACCAACAAGTAGTATACTGTTCTTGCCGGTAAGCATCAACGCTCTTTCAGACACCTCAACGAGCATGTTAAAGGCTATTTCACGTAGGCTTCTACATATGTTTCCAATAATCCTACTCTCGCCTCTCGCCTTCTTGTACTCTCTGAGTGCCGCTGTTAATAGCCCAGAGTAGCTGAGATCACATCCTTTAACCGTGTAAGGCAGTGGTATATACTCGTTGCCCCATTCCGCGCATATATCTACTGCGTGTTTACCCTGAACCACATATGGAGGTGCAATACCTATTTCCCTTGCAAAAGTATCCAGTAGGTTACCAAGTGGAATGTCTAGTGTTTCTCCAAGCACCCGGTATCTTCCTTCTTTTTGAACAACTATCATGGTGTTCCCGCCTGATACGTAAACCACAAGAGGATCCTGGAGACCGCTGACCAGTTTTCCTATTTCTATGTGAGCTACTGCGTGGTTAACTGGTACAATAGGCTTATTGTAGTATGCACCCAGGAATCTGGCTAGGCTTGCTCCAACTCTAAGACATGGCCCTAGACCAGGGCCTACAGCTACTGCAATCGCATCAATATCCTCTATTTTTAAACCTGAGGTTTTCAACGCTTCTCTTAAGACAACATGAGCATTGCTTACGTGATGCATAAAGGATTCTCTTGGATGTATACCTCCTTTTTCTGGCTTGTATTGACTAACTACATTAGCTAGTATTGTCACGTAGTTATGCTCATACTCAACTATGCCTACACCAAAGGTGTGACTCGTCGACTCTATTCCAATAACTCTTACTCGAGTCTCTACATCCGGTAGAGGAACAGGCATTTTGAACCTTGATCCATAAAACAGTGACATTACATGTAACCGAACACTAGCCTTTCACGTACTCTACATAGCTACATTTCCCACAGTGAAACCTAGGTGTAGGTTCCTTGTGAAACGCCATGAAGGAACCGCATTTTGGACAATTCTTGTTTCTCCTTTTAATAGTCCAGTTCTTGTAGTCAACTTCGTAAAGCTTGT
>JAWAXJ010000040.1:0-7860 GCA_038896955.1 Desulfurococcaceae archaeon | reverse complement strand
CAACACTCATGAAGAACAAGCCTATCATAAGCTTCTACCAGGTTATTACCAGGCTCTATGGAGTTCCAAGGTATTGGGAGTGGGATCCTACACCACTTGTAGCCTACTCGTTTGCGTTCTTCTTCGGGCTGATGAACGCTGATGCAGGCTACGCACTACTAGGACTGCTCGCTGTACTCGTAGTACTCGATAAACTTGCTGAAAATCCGCATTCACCCTACTACAGGGAGCTCAAGGGTGTTTTACTGGTTTCAAACACTGTAGCACTCGTTGTTGGCTTGCTTTCGGGAACCCTATTCGGCGATCTACTCAGGCTCTTTAACCTAAAGCTACCAGTGCTATTTAAAGATGTTGTTGATCCACTGGAATTCATAAAACTATCTTTGATAGTGGGTTTAGTTCACGTGAACATAGCTCATGTATTGGCTACAGTGAGGTTTCTTGGTGAAAGAAAACTAGCTGATACTCTAGTTGAGCTGGGGCTTCTCATCTCGGAGGTGTTCGGTATACCCCTAATACTAGAAAAGCTCCTGGGGTACAGAGTTCCCGTTATAGGAGATCTACCCGAGGTAGTAATCTGGCCAGGTGTGATTGCAGGAGTTTCAATGATTATTGCGGGTAGCATAATAAACATGAAAGCGTTGGGTCTTCTCATGTGGATCTTCCAGATAACCGGTCTACTGGGAGACGTACTAAGCTACGTTCGACTAGCAGGTGTAGGCATGGCAACCTATTACATGGCGCTCGCATTCAACTTCATGATAGAAATGCTGTACGGATACTTTGGGGACCTCCGTATACTGGGATTAATGGTCGCTACTCCGCTGCTCATACTGTCACACGTATTTGTATTAGTGCTTGCACAGCTAGGAGCATTTGTTCACTCGCTTAGACTCTGCATGCTAGAATTCTTAACGAAGTTCTACGATGGATCAGGACGTGAGTACGCACCGTTTAGAGCTACGAGGTCTACCATCATCCTGCTACCCAGATAAAAACGGAAATTTGTTCACATAGTCAGAAAGGCTGGCGCCATGCACGTATATAAACTGTAGGCTAAATCAACAAAATCCTGGCTGAAGGGGGGCTGTGTGAAATGATAGATCCACTAGGGCTTGCTTATATAGGTGCTGTGCTTCCGCTGATAGGCGGCGTAATGGGTTCAACAACAGGTATGAAGCGTGCAACAAGCGCAGGAGCCTCTGTACTGGCTGAGGATCCAGCTCAGTTCAAGAACGTCTTAATACTGGCAGCACTACCAATGACTCAGACATTTTACGGACTAATACAGATGATATACACATTGCAGGCATACATACCGGGAGTAGAGATAACCTTTGCAAGGGCTCTCGGCATTCTCGCTACGGGTTTCATTGGGTTTCTTGCTGAATGGCTCTCTGCCTGGGTACAAGGCATCGTCTGCGCCTCTGGAATCTCCGAGTTGCCTAGAACCAAGGGTAAGAACTTCATGAGCACTGTTATTCTAGCTGTGTATGTTGAGCTCTGGGGAATACTAGGAATAGTCTTCACAATACTAAGCTACGCGTTAATGGGATGAAGTGCATTGGAAACAGGCTACGATTTCTCTGAGAGGATAATAAGGGAAGCCGAGAGAAAGGCGAGCGCTATAATTGAAGAAGCACGTAATCAAGCAGATAAAATAATCAAAGATGCGCTAGAACAGTGGACTAGTAAAGCCGAAGCTACTAGGAAGCAGATAGTTGAAGAAGCACTTAGACAGGCAAACATAATACTAGCTAATGCCAAGAGAGAGGCTAGTATCATAGTAGCGAGTGCTAAGCAAGAAGTCATCAACGAAGTTTTTGAAAAAACACGCAGTATTCTCCACAAAAGAGAATACGATGTTAAACAAAGCCTCAGGAACCTGATTATCGAGGGTTTAGCGTACATAAAAACCCTATCAAAGATCGTTGTTAACCCAAACGACACTGAGGTTGCAAAGGAGATTCTGAGCGAACTCGGGTATAGCAACGTCGAAATTGAAACAGATGATAAGATGTCAGGAGGAATCATACTGGTGTCCTCAGAAGGCACTGTAGTGAACAACAGCATTGAAGTTAGACTTAAGCAGGCTGAGCTTAGACTACTCGATAAAATCGCCAAGAGCCTTTGGGGCTGAATTTTGATACCCGTGTTCAGGAAGAGCAGTATAGTGTTGAAGGAAGAATACTGTAGCATGCTTAGTGCTGACACAAGATCAGGTAGTCTAAGAGCTATAATCGATAAAGAGTTTGCACCCAGGTTGATTAAAATAGCTGAGGAGTCTCGAGATTTAAGTAGAATACTAGCAGAAGTCGACAGGTACCATGCTATTCTTCTAACGAGAATCCTCGAAGCAGCTAAAACCGAGAGAACAGTTCTAGCAGTTGATGCTCTAGTCAGAACATATTCATTTTTGCCTGCAGTAATAGCTCATCAAATGGGATTTAAACCGCTTTCCTATATTCCAATACCCGGGGTAGGCGGTCTTAAGGAGAACCTTGATTTGACTCGGTTCTGCGTCGTTAACCCTTTGCTAAGTAAACTAGTGAGTTACTACCGCTCTTTGGATAGGCTAAAGCCCGAGAACGTTGTGAAAATACTAGATGAGATCGCCGCAGTCATAAAGAACTCAGAATACGTTCACGAATATCTAGTGGCTGGTTTATACTATGACCTTGTTTTGATCAGGCTCTGTAGTATTCATGACCTCTCGGGTTTTGAATTTAAACCTCTACTTATGCCTGTGCAGGGATTCAGAGAAATATGCAAACTAACTATGAGTAACATTGAGCAGATCCCTAGTGCTTTGAAGAGAGCTCGCCCAGTTATTAGTGTAGCTTCTAGCATTTATGAAGATTCTCTCAGGTTCCTAGGAAGGATAGAGGGGTTAGACTTGGTAGCTGTGATGGCTCCAGCCTATTTAGCATCCCAGATACTGCATGTAAAGCCTACAGAGTCTTTGCTCAAGTACTATCTTCTATACTTGAGGCAGAGTGTTCTCCTGAAGCTTGTACTAGTGTTTGTAGAAGAGCCATCTGTGAAACCTGAGCTTAGGTTGTTCATTGAGAGGTGGGTTAGCCCGTGATCAAGCGTGGCAGAGTGATCTTTATAGGCGATGAAGCACTAGAACTGATCGCGCGTGCAGCAGGACTTGATGCTTACCTGTTCAAGGCTAACTGCGAGGACCTGAACAACTGGTTGTCAAACAATATTCAGAACTACGATGTAATAGTGTACTTAGACCTCGTAGCAGAGAGCTGTAGTAGCTTCAGGAGAATACTGAACGCGTACTCCAGAGAAAAGCTATTCGTTGAATTAGAATACCCACTCAAAAAGGAGTTTACGGATCCGAAAAAGTACTATAAGGAATTAGCCAAGAAAGACCTTGGAGTTGAGATCGAGCTTTAATATCCATCTGTACCTATTGAGAATATCGGCTGGTAGCATGCTTAAAGGTAAAACGTACAGAGTTTCAGGACCTCTCGTTATAGCAGAGGGCATGAAAGGAGTAGGTGTCTACGAGGTTGTAGAAGTTGGTGAAGATAGACTTATTGGCGAAGTCATTGGAGTACAGGGAGATAAAGCAATAATACAGGTCTACGAGGATACTAGTGGACTAAAAGTAGGTGAACCAGTGTATTCTACTGGAGAACCGCTTTCAGCGGAGCTTGGACCTGGTCTCATAGGCTCGGTATTTGATGGTATTCAGCGACCCTTGAAGAAGCTTGAGGAACTAGTCGGGTTCTTCGTTAGGAAAGGTGTAAAGCTTCCTCCACTACCTAGAGACAAGAAATGGTATTTCACACCACTCGTAAAACCAGGTACTAAGGTATCCGGTGGTGACATCGTAGGCTACGTCCAGGAAACTGAGACGGTGAAACACTACATAATGATACCACACGGATTTCACGGCTATTTGGAGTGGATCGCAAACGAAGGTGAATACACGCTAGAAGAACCCATTGCGAGAGTCAATGGAACAGATGTGTACATGTACCAGAAGTGGCCGGTTAGAAAACCAAGACCCTACGTGGAGAAGTACGATCCTACTATGCCATTGATCACTGGAACCAGAGTGGTAGACTACCTGTTTCCACTTGGAATAGGAGGTAAAGCTGCAATCCCGGGTGGCTTTGGAACAGGTAAAACAGTAGCTTTGCAGACGTTTACTAAATGGAGCCAAGCCGACATAGCAATATACGTGGGTTGCGGTGAGCGCGGTAACGAAATGGCTGACGCCTTGCACAGCTTTAGAAAACTCATAGATCCTAAAACCGGGAAACCGATGATGGAACGAAGTGTTTTCATAGCGAACACGAGCAATATGCCGGTTGCGGCTCGTGAAGCAAGTGTTTTCCTCGGAGTAACAATCGGTGAGTACTTCAGGGACATGGGATACCATGTTCTCCTCGTAGCTGACTCCACCAGCAGATGGGCTGAAGCCATGAGGGAGATAAGCGGTAGACTAGAAGAACTACCCGGTGAAGAAGGGTTCCCAGCTTATCTGGGTTCAAGGCTAGCATCCTTCTATGAGAGGAGCGGCTTCGTTAAAGTCCTAGGTCAACCCGAGAGAAATGGTAGCCTAACTATAATAGGTGCTGTTTCACCGCCCGGTGCAGACTTCAGTGAGCCGGTTACGCAAGCTACTCTAAGGATTGTTAGAGCGTTCTACGCGTTGGACGTTGCACTCGCCTATAGAAGACACTATCCAGCTATAAACTGGCTGGTGAGCTACAGCCTCTACTTCGAGAACGTAGCAGACTGGTGGGCAAGGATAGATCCAGACTACCGAAGAACCAGAAGCCTGTTCATGTACATACTACAGCGCGAAGCAGAGCTCGAAGAGCTGGTTAGGCTTGTGGGTGCAGACGCGTTACCAGCCGAGGATAGATTAGTCCTCGAAGTCGCCAGGATGATAAGAGAGGACTTTCTCAGGCAGGATGCTCTTAGTCTCGAAGACGCTCACAGTTCACCGTTGAAAACAGCGAGAATGGCCAAGGTGATAGCCAAATTCTACGAGAAAGCTAAACAAGCACTTGAATCCGGTGTACCAATTGAGAAGATCAGAGAAGCTCGAGTAAGAGGAGAGATAGCTAAGATGAAGCTTCTACCCTACTACACACCTCTCGAAGAAATGGAGAAATTCTTCGCAGACCTATTCAAGCGTGTTGAAGAGGAATTCGACAAGATGATAGAAGAGGTGAAAACTTATGCCTAGTTTACTCGTTAGAGAGACCAGCAGTTTGTTAAGAGCGCAGGGTAGTCTTCTATTCGTTGAAACAATACCAGGTGTAAGATTCGGGGAGATTGTTGAAGTTGAGCTATCTAACGGTGAAACGAGACTTGGACAAGTTATTGATGCAGGCGAGGAAGTAACGGTTGTTCAAGTATTTGGCGGTGTAGCAGACGTGGATTTGAAGAGAACAAAAGTTAAGTATCGTGGGGAAACACTAAAGATCCCTGTAAGCATGGACGTCCTTGGTAGAACGCTGGATGGCCTAGGTAAACCCATTGATGGTGGACCAAAGATCATCCCAGAGGAGTACCTTGACATCAATGGCGCGCCGCTAAACCCTGCCTCAAGATTACCCCCATCGGAGTTCATAGAAACCGGGATATCAGCTATTGATGGCCTCTTCAGTATCGTTAGAGGACAAAAGCTTCCAATCTTCAGTGGCTCTGGTTTACCACACAACAGAATAGCTGCTCAGATAGTTAGACAAGCAAGAGTTCTAGGAAAGGAGGAAAAGTTCGCTGTGGTTTTCGCCGCGATAGGTGTACCATACGATGACGCTATGTTCTTCGTGGAGAACTTCAGGAAAGCTGGTGCTCTAGAACATGTAGTAGCCATTATAAACACAGCCTCAGCTCCTGTCATAGAGAGAATAGCCACTCCTAGAACAGCTTTAACCATAGCTGAGCATCTCGCGTGGAACCACGATATGCACGTCCTAGTGGTAATGACCGATATGACGTTCTACTGCGAAGCACTAAGAGAACTAAGTGCAGCAAGAGAGGAAGTTCCTGGTAGGAGAGGATACCCTGGCTACATGTACACAGACCTTGCAACAATATACGAAAGAGCAGGCAAGGTCGCTGGGAAGAAGGGGAGTATTACGCAGATGCCGATACTCACAATGCCTGATGACGACATAACTCATCCAATACCAGACTTAACAGGCTACATAACAGAGGGTCAGCTGGTACTATCCAGGTCTCTGTGGTTAAAGGGTATTTACCCACCCTTTGATCCCCTAATGAGCCTTTCAAGGCTAATGAAAGATGGTATAGGACCCGGTAAAACCAGGGAGGATCACAAGGATGTCTTCATGCAACTGATCAGCGCTTACGCTGAGGGTATTAGGCTTAGAGAGCTAAGCGTAATTGTTGGAACAGAAGCTCTTTCACCAAGAGATAGGAAGTTCCTGGAGTTTGCAGACAGGTTCGAACGGGAGTTCATCAACCAGGGCGAGTACGAGAGAAGAACTATCGATGAAACCCTTGATAAAGCTTGGAGCGTTCTATCCGTTCTACCTGAAGAAGAGCTGAAGCTCATTAGACCAGAGATCGCGAGGAAATATCATCCAAAGTACAGGTAGAATTCCTCGAGCTAGGTTTCATTGTTCTATATTTTTATATTCTTATGCTGAATCCCGCACCTGCTTCTACAACGTTTATGCCGCGATCCTTCAGCTTATAGATGAAAGCGTTTCCACTACAATGCAATGGAATAACCAGATCAGGTTTCACCGTATCAGCAATGAAGGCAACAGCTCTGTCTACAATATCCAGTGGAGCGTTGTATAAGTGAAATCCTCCTATTAAAGCGTAGATTCTTCTATTGAAAAATCTAGCTATGTTCTCGAGTACTCTGACACCACTGTGCATACACCCGGAGATAACAACAAGTCCTTTACTGTGGTTCAGAACCAGGAAGTGCTCGTATGGTGGTCCATAGAATGGTGCTGATACGTACACACCTTCGCTGAGCCTTGTCCACGTGGTAACCTCCATGGGTTTTAATGCGTGTTGACGAAACATTAACCCCAAAGACTCGCTAGATCCATAGGGTATTAAAGCATCAACGAAGGGAGCTTCCTGAGCTACGAAGCGGTATCCTCCGTAATGAGGTGTGTGTTCATGGGAAACGATAAGGTAATCTATGGTTGCAAGGTCTATGTCTAGCTCTTTCGTGTTGTGCTCTAGAGTGTTGTGGTCAGCAGCTGCCCCAAACAAATACTTGTTAAAGCCTACCTCTAAGAGAATAGAGTAAGAGTGTTTAGCAATGAGGTTTTGAGAAAGAACTTTGTCATCTGATATCACTGTTACTTTCACGAAAATCCCCTATGCGTATCTACGTTTAATTAACTATATAAAGGGGCCATTTTCTTTCTTGGTGCTCACTTGGGTTATTCGTGTGTGCTGTGGTTTTAAAGCCAAGAACTTACCGAGGTTAACGGTTCCTCTGGGTTTCGAAACTCGTGGATGCTGAGTCATGGACAATGCTGAAAAGCTTCCGGGCAAGAAGGTCTAAAAGGACTGTTGAGAAGTAGATGACTAGAGGAATGAATATAAAAGCATAAAGCACACGAATAAGCATTTACTGTGTAGCGGTTAGGGAACTTGAAAAACGCTGCTGTACTATTCACTGGGGGTAAAGATTCAACCTACGCTCTCCACAAGGCTGTAGAATCCGGTTTAAGGGTTAGTGTACTACTAACGGTGGTACCATACTATAAGTACTCTATGTTGTATCACCCGCCCTACTTCTCCGTTCTAGTATCACAGGCGCAATCGCTGGGAATACCATTAGAGTCTATAGGTTTATACGACAAGCTGAAGGAGCTCGATGCGTTG
>JAWAXJ010000039.1:0-8100 GCA_038896955.1 Desulfurococcaceae archaeon | reverse complement strand
CTTCTTCAAAGATTGTAATAGCGTTAACGATAGTTGGTTTAATCATTAGAAGCACAGGAGACTATTTCATAACTCAATCTCAGATAAATTTACTATAAAATACTCGGAATTACTACGTCATCCAATACGCTTAACAGTAACTTGAAAAGGTGGTTGAAAATGCAAGAAAGCTCGTTGAGGAGAAGGGGGTTATTAGGTTCTTAAGGCTGCCGCAATCGCCGAGTCCTAGCATAATATATTGTATTAGGTTTCTGCAAATTTACGAAAGCCTGACACAATGCTTTAAGTCGAAGGCTTCGGCTACTATTTCCTCTGCGGTTACTGATCTATCGGCATTACGTCGTTGGAAACCTAGGCTACTTCACCCGCTTCAGCGCCTTGACGACCACTACTACTCTCTCCAGGTTCCTTGGGTCTCCACGCGGAGCACGCGGGGGTAGCATCAGCTCGGAGAGGGCCCTGAATGCCTCGTAAACTCTTACCGACCTGTTTACCCCCTCAGCGTACCTGGTGACGCCGGTGGTTAGGGCTCTAGACCTCCAGAGCTCACTGGGGATAGCGGCCACACCCCTTGCGTACGAATTCTTAGCCACAGCCTCTACTACTCTCCTCGCCCACTTATCAGCTGAGGCTAGCGTTTGCTCCCGCCACGGCCTCCTGGAAGTAGTGACACCCTCGGCGTAGTCCCCGGCGGCAGCCGAGCACCTTCTTCTCCACTTCTCTGCGATCTCGTCTAGCGAGCGCATGACTATCGGCATAGCTTCACCGAGCTACATCCTCATAGCATGCTTTTAAACTTTACTCAGTAAAATGTAGGGTAGTGGGTAAATTAAAGAGGAGGATAATGGTTGTAAAGGTGCAACCTTCTGGGTATGCACAAAGCCTAGCTCTGCTGAGCAGAGCTTTCCGGTTAAAATACAACATGTAACTTAATCCGAGTTATACTCGAACGCTGTGTCAGCGTCAGCTAGATGCACATTTCAAGGAGTAAAACAAAGACTGAAACACACGAAGCTATCAAGTCTACCTCTTCGCGAACTTGTCCAGCGTTACGTGCTTTTCTCCGGATGCCTCCTTCCTTCGTTTCCCCTTTTTCCCAGGTAGCTCAACTCTTGCTGTTTCCTCTCCTTTGATAGCCTCTGGTCTGGCTTCCTCAGCTCTTGCGAGTCTTCTCCTAGCCATATCTACTACGAGGCTTCTGACGGCGTCCACCATTCCCGTGCTGAACCCCAGTATCTTGCCGATTTCGTAGTCTATCTCCTTGATAACAGTGTTGAATAAGCCATCAACTTTCTTCCCGATACTTCTACCTGTTATTTCGGCGGCGAGCTCTGAGCCAAAAACGTTCTCAGCCGTGTGAGCACCACCTAGTCTCCTTGCTTCGTTCTCGAGTCTGTCGAATAGCTCAGCAAGCTTCTCAACCGCCTCAGCAGGAAGCTTCTTGACATCCAGCACTAGGAAATCGCTTAGTGGTTTAACGTCAAGCTCTAATAATGCTACTCCGCCGGCAGTTCTACCCTTGATCTCAGCCTGTAGCTGGGAGAACGATGAGTTGAGGTACGCGAGCAGGGCTTTAAGCTCTTTCTCAGCGAACGATACACCTTTTCTGGGTATCAACGTGAGAACTCTATCATCCAGAGCACAGTAGTACTTTGCAAGGACAAACCTTACAAAGTAACGGGTTCCACGCGCTACGTACACAGGGGCTTCCAGTACACCCCCGAGGTCGTACCAATCGTAGAAGGGTTGCCCCGGCCTTACTTTGCTCAGTTCTTTTCTCGTTCGAGAAGCCTGAGATTCGCTGACGGGTCTTCCCTCAGGTTCACCTGGTCTTCTCCTGAGCCTTATGAGAGCGTTTGGTCCTTCACCCATCTGGATATATCTTAGCACACTCCCGGGCAACTGGTTCCTAGGAGCATGGCAGAGGAACAGGTAGCACTCAGCACCTCTTCTCCGTATAGTATCCCAGTCTTGGTAAGTAAAAGTGTAGAAGTTCATGTACTCGGGTGATGGAAGCAGAGGATGCAGAAAGCTCGGAAGTATCTGTAGTTGCTGGGCTCTATTTTCACTTAAGTAGAAGAATGCTTCACCACCCGGGTTCCTAACACCGGTTATTTTACCTGTGCTGGTTAAGTAAACGTACAAAATATTTCCATAGCTAACCTCAAAGTATTCGGACAGAAGAGTAGTAAGTTGATTATTCTTCAAGGCGTTCAGAACAATATCCGGGGAGAATACATAGTTTATCCACTTAGTGTTTTCTTCGTAGATTTTTCTCTGAGGAACCACGTTGACCATGATCTCGTCTGATACCGTGTACCGATTTGGTTCTTTCGCCGAGAACTCCTCGACGAGCTTAAGCACGTCCTCTACAATCAGAGCTTTCTTTAGCTGTAGGAGCATGAACACTACGTTGTTGTTCATACGCTTCTCGCGATCTGGTTCTTTCTCAAGCAGTATAATGCATGATCCAACCATTGGTACTGGAAACACCTTGGTTGCAATATCTATAGCTGCTCTCACCTTGAAGTTATCGAGAAGGAACTTGCCGAAGTTTACACCGTAGTCTGTCTGAAGCCAGCTATCGGAGATGATCATGCCCAGTCTTCCACCGTTCTTCAGGAAACCTGTGCTGTGCATAATCCAGTAAACGTAGATCCCGGGTTCGACTCCTCGAGAAACCTGAGGACTTAGATCGTACTCAGATATGGTGTTTCTGTGGCATCGGCATTTCAGTCTCAGTATCAGATTCTGAGTTTTACCTGGAATCTCAGTCCACCTGGTGTATGGAGGGTTGCCCACGACTGCGTCGAAGTCCTCGAAGGCTATCTCGACCGGTTTCTCCCCATCTGCTGTTTTCACCTTGTACGGTGTAAGCTTCTTTTGCCCTGGAGCTATGGCGAAGAAGTCCTCTACAACAATGTTGGTTATGCTACTGGGTTCTCTGGGGTTCCTCATAGCTAAGTTCACCGCTGTGAGGTGTGCTGGGAACTCGTTTATGTCGATTCCGTAGAGCTGGTTCAGTATTTGCTTGTGCACTTCGCGGGGTACGTACTTCACCTCGCTGAACTTTCTCCCGAGCTTAAGCTCGGTCAGCCTCTTGTAGGCTTCAACAAGGAATGTGCCTGAGCCGCAACCGGGGTCCAGCACCCTGTCGTCGGGGCTTCTGATGCACCACTTCACTATGAGCTCAGCTATTGGCTTAGGAGTGTAGAACTGTCCAAGCTGGTGCCTCTCCTCGGCTGGTATTAGCTCCTCGTAGACGTAGCCAACTAAGTCGCCAAACCTCTCTATTCTGTACTGATCGATCAGCGTTATCAGCCAGTCCAGAAGCTTGAGAACCTCCTCGCTTTCAACGCACTTAATCTCATCGTATATACCTGTTTCGAATATTGGTTCAAAGTCGTTTGTTACCTCGACAGCTTTGTTGAAGAACTCCTTCAATTTACCGAGGTACTGGTTAACGGTGTCCACGTAGCCCTTCGAGCACAAGGGTTCTAGCCTTGGTAAACCCTTGTAGTACCTTTCCAGAACCTTGTAGAAGATTATCTTGTTGAGCAGAACGTACGCCATTTCACGTGCTAGGTGCTCTGGTCTCGGTTTGTAGCCCTTCTCCCTAGCGTAGGAGTCGACCCTCTGCTCCCATTCACTCTTGTACTTACCATCGGGGGTGGCTATGGCGTCCAGGACAAACAGGTATAGTGTCTCAACGAAGCCTCTTAACTCTTCTATGAGAATCCACGAGAGCTCTCGCTTGACATCCTCCAGCTTGTACTTCTTAACGTAGATACCAGTGAGCTTGTCCAGTAGATCCGCGAAGAAGTCCTCGCTGAACCTTATGAGTTTATGATCCAGCATGTAGTTCGGTCTCAGAACACCGTAGATGTAGTCGATGCGGAGTACTCTACCGTACTCGCGTTTATCCACGGCTTCCCAGTCGATGTTGCTGTCTATGTCCTCGGGTACCTGGAAGACGGCTATCTGCTTGTCGTTAGCAGTTGCAACGAACGGTACGTAGATACCCTCGGTCTTGAGTATAGCAGCGTAGCTGAAGACCTGCCCCAGCACTTCCTCGGAGGTTACGTGAAACCTTCGCTCAGCTCTATAGCTACCTTCTCTCTCGTACTTCTTCTTGGTTTCGATCACCAGTAGTGGTTTATCACCGTCTACCAGTATCGCTATGTCCACGTAGCGTTTACGATCATCGTACTCAATCTCGTAGTTCATTACTACGCGTGTAACTGCAACCCCGTTGAACTTCAAGCCTTTCTCAGCAAACTTCTTCAGTATATCTAGGATCTTCTGCTGAACATCGAACTCCCTTCTCGCATACATCTCTCACATCACCTCCTAGACAACTGCTTTACCACCTCGTCTAGTTTCTCCCTGCTCAGGCACTCGTGTATTCTAGCCAGGGTGGTGGGGCTTAGTATAGTGAGCTTGTTCTTGATCTTCGTGAAAGCACCGCTCAGTCTCGGCTCGACCAGCTTTCTCGCTCTCTCGAGGTCTTTTTCGTCAGCAACTATTAAGTAGAGCTCGGGGCGCCACAAATCATACGCATGCGTGAGCCTTGCCAGCGCCTTATCGACGTCGCTCCTGAACTCCACCTCGAATACTTTGAGGGGCGAGTGACCGGATGCATCTCTCCACACGCAGTCATACCTGTAGAGCTTATCAGGTGATAGTTCCTCACTACTCACATGAAACCCCAGTATCTCCCCCAACTCTACTAGGAGTTGAACTACTGTATCGTGCTCTACGCTCTTCCCGGCTTCGCGTTCAGCTTCAACTTTACTTCTCGTCCTTAACTTAATCGCGAATGAAGTGTGCTTACCTCTCGGTGAAAAACCCTCGTAGTAGTTGAACACACCTTTACACTTAGGACACACCAGCATTTTAACCTCGTAGAACCTGAACCTCCAGGGCTCTCGCAGTAGCTTAAAGCTGTTTGCATCTGCTTCGAAGCCGCAGAACGGGCATTTAACCACTCTGTTCACCCCCTGCTTTTCTAACGTAGATTGCTCCGTTCTCGAAGACCCACTCAACCTCATCGCTCTCCCTCAGCTCAAGGAGTTTGCGGACCTCCCTGGGAATGGTTGTCCTATAATATCTACCAATCCTAGTCCGAGCCATAACAGGCATAAGCTCTATAGCACCTACTACAGAACTCTCTAAGAGAATATAAAAACCTAAGTACTAAAGATGGTTCGCAGATCTATTCGGGGAAGTGAACTGTTTTTAGAGGTTTTCTCTAACTACCCGCTCTCCATATAGAAGTGAGGTGATTTGCATCTTTGTTAGAATACCCCCGCCTTACGCAACTGTTTCGGGTTTCATATAGGTTTATAAGGGTTGATTGTGGTTGTTTTACTGTTTGAGCCCATCCACGATGTGGGTGCATGGTAAAGACCCAAGTGGATGAGTACTCAAAGCCGGGATGTGGGGGTTTCCCCACAGCAATGAGCTGGATGAGGGTGAGCTGTGGGTAGGGGTTTCCCCGAAGGGGTGGAGACCGATGACATGAGCACCGATGAAAGGTGCCCCAAGGTCGATGAAACCAAGGGTTGACAATAAACCACATCAACCAACATGAAACCCAAACCCCGGTCTGTAGAGTATGTTTCCTCATTTTCTCTATCTACGTGTTCGCCGGGTATCACTGGGAACCTCTCTACTTCCTCGGAGTGCTCTGAGCTGCCGTAACCCCATAATAGGGTATCGTTGTTGAGGTCTCTTACCGCTATGTATATGATTTTTCCCGAGTCGTAGTAGAACTCTATTAGGAGAATGTCGTTGGGGTACTCAAACCACCCCTGTTGCTTGAGTAGGTAGTGTAGCCGTCTAGCATTTGGATACGACCAATCACAAAATAACAAAGAACTAAAAGTTAGAACTTCGTGTACTGTTCCCTTGGATAGACTTCTCGCCACCAACATTTCGTATATTGCTTTGATCTCTGCGAAGGTGAATACCGTATTTCTCCAGTCCCAAAGTACCTTTAGTCTTTTAGTTCTTTGTTATTTTGTGAGGTGGTTTGTTGGCGTTTCTTTCCCTACCTTCCTATTCTCACCTCAGGCCTTATAAAAGTTTGGGTGAGAAAACAAGTTCCACACGTAAGAACCAAACATCTCTCTCACCTTTGTTTATCCGGTGCTGTTATGTGTAGTAACTTTTTCGGGTTGTACGTATAGGTGTACTGTATTTGTCTGTTTCCTGTTCTTATTCTCGTTGCGAGTTTAATTGTATTGATGTAGATGGCTCTGTGCGGTGTAATTCTTGTTCCCCGCACTCTTGCATTCAGTATGTTGAACAGTTCTTTCAGCACTACATCCATGGACTCCTTGGTTAAGTAACCGTCTTCGTCTAGTACTGGGAGTTTATCTGTCTTCCTGAGGACTTTAATCACAGCGTGCACAGCTATTGGTTTATACATCTCGGCATAGTCGTAGACGAGTGGAACAGAGTATCTTGTCTTATGGTGTAGTCCGTATGTGGGGTCTAGCCCGCTAGCGAGGAGTGCTCTAGTACTTAAGGAGTAGAGAACTGCGTACAGAGCTGATATGGATTGGTTAAACGGGTCTTTCGCACGTGGATTCCTACCCTGAAACTCGTACCTATCCTTAAGCTCGTTAAGTATGTTACTCGGTATGAGGTCTACCATTAACTGCCAGTACCTACGGCTCATAGCCGCCTCCCAGCGCAGTAGGTCTCTCTTCGTTACTGCTTCCTCGAGATCCACCTCCGGAGCGTTCCTCTCATGGTATTTGAGTATGTTTGATAAGCCTCTGAACTTAAGCCTCTCCGTCTCCAGGTCTATGGACTCTATAACTATAGTTTCTCTAGGGTTCCACGTCTTTATCATCTCCAGCACGTGCTCGAACCTCGCTCCTGACTCAAGCATTACTCTGTAATACTGTGTAGTATATTCTGTGGTTCTTCTTCAAGAACTCTAGAGTCTTTCTAACATCTTCTAGAGAGATTTGGTATGGTCTTACGTCTAGTTTATATCCTCTTGAGGGGACTACCTCCATTATCCAGCCGAAGGTTTCTGGAGTGATTTTTCTCCTGTGGTATAGATACTGTATGTAGTGTCTGAATACGTTCCTAAGCCACCCGTTCCTGTGCCTAGCTACGTATTCTACCAGTTCTTCTGATAGTTCTTTTCCCTCTAGATGCTTCTTGAAGAGGTTTCTGTAGTAGTTTATGGTCTCTGGGTCTCTTACCTTCCTATGCTTCTTCCTCTCCGATAGGAAGTTCTCGAAGTCTCCACTCCACTCAAGTTTTATGTTTGTGAAGCTTATCCCGAGTATTTTTCTAATATCTTCCCTAAACTCTTGGACAACGAATCTCAGTATAGCGTTCTTAAGATATTCATCATTTCTAGCTATGGATAGTATTTCCAAAACTAGACTATAGTCTATAGTTCCATTGTCTCTCATTATGTTGAGAGATCTAAGTCTGTTCTTTGCTGATACTAGATTCTCGAATTCTGTCTGTGTGAGGAGTTTGAGGAGTGGGGCTATGTACTCTGGGTTTACTGGGGATACATGGTTTAGTAATCTTCACAGAGTTACACGACTAATACCTTCTTCCTTCCGTATTTCTCGACTAAATAAGAGAGAATCTTGTAGCGTGAATCTTCATCGATCTTTGAGACATTTATCTTATTCCATCATTCAGAACTATCATCACTCAAAGCTATCACATCTGATGTTTCAGTCTGCACCATAAAACTGAAACATTAGGAAAGTTAACACGCTTTCTCACTTGAGTGATTGAAAGCTGACGGGCCCGAGGGGATTTGAACCCCTGACCACCGGCTCCGGAGGCCGGCGCTCTATCCTAGCTGAGCTACGGGCCCTTTAAGGGTTAGGTTGCTGTTAGATATAAATACTTTGGCTATTTCCTGGTTTGAAGGTTTGAGCTGTAGCTGAAGTGTTAGAGGTGTTTTGTATTGTATCATAGAATATGGAATAGATGTGCGGCTGTCTTGGAAGAGTTTATACGAGGCTTCTCTATATCTCCTGAATAGCTCTAGAATATTTTCGGGGGACAGTGCTATCCTTCTGTATTTCACAATACATTATAGGGTATAGATAT
>JAWAXJ010000038.1:0-8266 GCA_038896955.1 Desulfurococcaceae archaeon | reverse complement strand
GTAGTTTGCCGAACCTCTCAACGTAGTCAAGTAACGTAAAGCTGTAGTCCCTAGCATAAATTGAGAGGGAGTTGATAGATACCTCAAGTTCTTCGCTCTTCACCACCTTATTTTCCTTAGCTCTCTCTATGATGGCCATAACCTGAGATAGATTACCTACAGCATCCTCCAATAGCTCAACTAAATCGATTAGCAGCTTCTTCTCATCTTCGCTCACGGTAGAAGGCATGGTATCACCTCCTCCTCACTTTAGCCTCCACCTCTTTAGCTTTTGCATAGTACTGACGCCACATTCTCTGTCTGGCTTTAAAGAGTAGCTGGTTCGCATCGTTCAGCAGCGACGCAACGAAGTACAAATCTGTCTTCACTAGATGCTGTTGTAACTCTGTAATCTGCATGATGATACTTTCAAGTCTGCGGTTCCACTCCTCAAGTAGATCGATAGATGCTACTGTCAACCTTTGCTGCTTAGCCTCCCTTTCATCGCCGCTCATTCGTGCTCCTCCCCCTCAGTGAATTCGTAGTCGTTCTCAATGTATTGTAGTAGCTCTGCCACATCGCTCTCGCTGTACACTTTGTCGAACGATAGATGAGGCCATCCATGGTACCCTGGCCTAGCAGCGAAAAAGTCCTGCAGAATTGGATTGATGAAGGCGTAGTTTCTGGAGATACGCCACATCGCTGCTTTCTTGTTCTCTTCTACTAGTTTACCATCCTTCTCCTTAACTTCGACTAATGAGACAATGATAACATGTGGTGGGTCCTGCTTGTTCCAATAGCTCCACGATAGGTATAGATACCTCCCTGGGAACAATGTATAGTAGAACTCTGTCCGTGCTCCCCAGTGAGCCCTAGGCTTGATGAACTTCTTTCTTGTCAAAGAGAAGTAAGCGGCTCCCTCTCCCGTGTTTGTCCCACGGAACCACTTTGTATTAGTTTTGTAGGTAAGAGCCTCAACTATCTCCTTTGCCTCCATTTTTCAGTCCCCCTTTAATGGGCCAATCCACTTGAACGTGCCCTTGTAGTACGCTACATCTAAGTCATCTACTGCATAGATCTTAGCTAGAAGATATACGCTGTAAATAGGAACGTTGAGTAATGCCGCTAGCTTGAATCTGTTCACCTCTCCCTCTCTCCTTATTATTTCCTTCGCTTCCTTCCACAGTTCCTCCAACTCCTTCATGTTCACCATATCTGCACCACCTCCCTTACTATTGCATATGTGAGCACTTACGCTATATATCGCTTACCCTTGTTTTTGTGTGTTCCCTCCTTTGAGAGAGTGAGTCAACAAACACACAAAACAAACAAACAAAAACACAGCAGGGGGGACTCTATACTGTATAGACCGTGTGTGTGAGAGAGTGAGAGATAATATAGTATTATCACCTCTCTATATCAAGTGGGAGAGAGGGGATGGACTCCCTCACTAGCTGTGTTTGTTTGTTTGTTTTGTGTGTTTGACAGGACACCTACACCTCTCAAGCGAAACGCTTATATAGAGTTGACTGTGTAGTAGCTATGGGGTGTGAGTGCATGAGTAAGACATCACCCCAATCATCCCCTTCTCCTCCCTCCAGAGAGGGAGGCAGCTCCGGGGTCGGGGCCGCTTTCCCCGGAGCTGAGTCGAGCGGCCCAACGCTCTACCTGTCTGAAGCGTGGTACCTTGTGGAGGTGGTAACATGAGCGAGGAGGAGAGGAAAGAGAAGAAGGAGGAGAAGAAGGAACCCCCCCTCAAAGTTGAGGGGGTTATGGAGGAATTAAAGGATCTTCCTCTGAGTAAGATACCGAGGCTCGATGAGGCATCAGTGAAGGCTCACGAAAGGTGGAGGAAGAGAAGGGATGAGGAGGAGGCTAAGCTGTTTTGGAGGGGGTCTATTTGACCCCCTTTTTTCGAGTGGTGATGAGGATGAGTAACGGCTCCGATAACTTCTTTCTCTCCCCTCTTCAGCGCAAATACACTACTTACATGAAACAGATAATTGCTTTACTTAGACAAAGTTCCCCTCTTAGAATAGAGCAGGTCGCTTTTTCGATAGGTGTCTCAAGTGAGACTGTGAGACGTGTCATCAATTCCTTTAATCCTGTGGAAGTAGGAATT
Source organism: Desulfurococcaceae archaeon (assembly GCA_038896955.1). Lineage (GTDB taxonomy): Archaea > Thermoproteota > Thermoprotei_A > Sulfolobales > Desulfurococcaceae > UBA285. The sequence continues at coordinate 6,165 of JAWAXJ010000038.1, read as the reverse complement.
AAATATGAAAAGGGGTTTCTCTACTATTTGAAGGAGAAAAGGGAGGAATGAAATATGGAAGACGACTTCCTTAAAGAATTGAAGAGGATAATAGAACATGCTACGGATGAAGAATCACTTATTCAATCTTTCCAGCGTATCTTTCCAATCGTAGAGAAAATGATAGAACTTATCCATAAGCTAAACGAGAGAAAAGATGAGGAAAGTATAGCCGTTCTAGCCGTCCTCTCTTATGTTATCGAAGCTGTCTTCGCCACACTAGCTATTCTCTTTGAGCCTAACAGTAAACTTATCGAAGAATCTGCGGAGCGTAAACTACTGCAGCTGCTTGTTTACTGTGGTGGTCTTGAAAAAATAACTGATTTGGAAAGTATATTAGAGAGAGTGAGAGAGATTATCGAGCTATTCAATCAATTCTTCTCTGTATCACAGGAGCCCCTTCCTTATTAGCCTTTTTTTCACTCTTCAGCTTCTGCAGTACCTTTTTCTGTCCCCTCTGTCTCAATTTCTATCGATAGCTCTATTGGTATCTTCCACCTTCCTATGTAAGCGTAGCCCCTCGCTTTCCCTACTCCCTTTTCTGCTGACGTTAGCTCTATCTTCCACTTCTTTGGCGTTGGCGGTGTAGGTGGAGGAGCCTCTCCTATTCTAAACTGAAATAGTGCAGGATTGCCTCCCCATGCATCCTTCATATCTACCGTCTTGTCATCGATAGCTAAAACCACAGTCCACTTCATCTCCTGTGGCGGATTGTAAACGTCGAACAATAGCTTATGCTCTCCATCCGCTAGCCTCACATCAGTCACGTATTCGAAAGGTAACATCGAGATCACTCTATCCATCAACACGTTCTCATCCAGCTTAATCGTCACGTACCTCGGATACCTATCGCTTCCGCTAGCTCTTAGCGATAGCTTGTGCTGATCAGGAGGTGGCGGTGTAGGTGGAGAAGGCGGCATATCTGCGAATGGATTCGCGTTAGTATCGCCTATCAGCCTAGCTACATCTCTGTCGTGCGTTAGATAAGGCTTCATCCACTCGCTCGTGTTAGGATTGCTTATGTAGTAGTTCCACCTCTCGATCGACTTCTGGAAGGCCTCTCCCGTCGTCTTCTGCTCAAACAGTACTCTGTCAAATGTCGTATCCGCATCGAAGAATGGCCTTTCCACCTCATCTGCACCCGCTAGAAACACGAACTCCTCTCTGTATCCGTAGTAGCTACGCACGTAGCCTTGTGAGACTAGCCAAGGCCCTAATCCAGCTGCGGTGATGCAGCTCAACGCACTGAATGTTATGACTCCAGCTGACTTCAGCTTCTCTCCTCCGACGGTATCTCCTACCCAGAGGATGCTTTCGCCATTCTGTCCCGTGATGATGTTAGTATTGCCATGCCCTAGCCATTTCACATAAACGGTCTTGTAAACTAAGTTCTCAAAGAGTTTAGAGCGTCTAGCATCAGGCCCGTAGAGATCAGCTACCTCGTATCCCTTCTCTTTCAAAGGAGTTACTATGTAGCGGTAAAGCCACTTAGCCCCTACGATCGTTGCCGTCTCATAAGCAGGCCTACCCACGGGTATCTTAATTGTGCATATCTGCAGATCGTTAGGAGCATCTGCTATTACGCTCAATATGTCCTCAATTGTCGGTTGCTCAATCCCCTTCTCCTTCTTCAAATATGCACTAATTATCTGAATCTGTCTAGCCACAAAGTCTGCAGGTACTATCTTCTCCTTTGCCATCGATAGCTTACTCAGTTCAGCTTTGAGCTCACCGAACGTTATGACTCTAGCCTCGCTACCGTTCATCCCTCTTCTACCTCCGCTTTCTTAAGGCTATAGGCTAGCTGTATGTCATCGATCGCTAGCAGGAAGAGGATGACAGACGTTACTGCGTTCACGTCTATTAAGCCAAGCATGTAGGCTAGCAGGCAGACTAGACCAAACACACCTTTAGCCAACAACACGAGCCAGTCCATCCTATCACCTATCTCTTATCTGTGGATGCTACTTAAAAAAGGGAAAGGGTAGTATCACAGTCGTATATTCAGAAGCCGCTGTGGTACGTAGTGAATAATCGCTATGTCCTCCCTACTGTAACCTGGAAGATATCCACTCCGTATTCTTCGAAAATAGGGATCATATTCTGATCCACTTCTTGACATACTATCCCCACCTTTACCGGCTTCGTTGGCTTATATTGTTCCTCGTACCATCTTTTGTAACTAAGCACCTGCCCTAGAGCAGATCTGCCAGCCCTTCCCTTCACCTCGAATATCCATATCTCAGCAATTCTGTGAGCAACTACATCTATTCGTAGCTGCGTTAATGCACGCCACATTGCTTCGATATCAGGCGGCAACGGATACGAGGGCATGTTTCCGCTCCCTACCCTCACGTCGTACTCAAGCTTCACGAACTTCATATCCGTACGCAGAAGGAATGCTGTCCAAAGTCTGTTCTCAAGCTCGCTGAAGTGAGGATAGGAAGGTCTGACGAACGCAAACGCAGGTAGCTCCTCCTCAACTGTAGCCATCCCCAACCACCTCCTAAAGGAGCCTACCTGCAGTTATCCGCTTTATGTCTTCTGCAGTAGCCTTTATGCCTACGTATTCACACCACTCCAAAAACATGTACTTTTTCGTGTATTCATCGCATGGTAGCAGCATGATGAAGAGAATCACATCCTCCTTACGTTCCACACTTAGCAGCTCTGGAGGTATCTCACCGATGAACTTCACTCTGCATCACCTCGCTTTCCTCAATGCTTGGATATCCAAATCAACTGCAGATATGTTTGCCTTAACCTGCTCTATCTTCGTATCCAGATACTTCAACCTCTCCACCATCTTCGATTCCACTTGTTCCATTTCCGCAGCAATGGAGGGTTTCGCTGGCTCTGGTGCTGCCTGCAGCTTTGCCGCTAATATTGAGAGCTTCGCAGTATAGTACTCCTCCTCCTCTTTCCTTACCGTAATCAGATAGTCTAGCTGCCTCAACAAGTTCTCCCTCTTCATCTGCAGTTTCGCTAGCTTCACCTCCCTCTTCTCAGTAAGCTCAACTGACACCTTCTTCTGCTTCTTCGCAATCTGATAGTCCACAATCGCCTCCAACAACTCGGGATTCCTTATGATACCGCTAAGCATGTCCCTAAGCCCTCTCTCATCTATCATCCCCTTCTCATACAGCTCGATGTAGTACTTGAGTAGCTGATCGTTTACGTTGTCCATCAGCTTCAACTTAGCACGCCACATCCTTATCGCTACCACGTCTTCCTTAAGCCCCGCAGCTCTGTAAATTGAAGCTAGCTCATCATCTGTCAAATAGCCTGCCGCATACTCGTTTTCAGCTTGTGTTAGCAAACTGTTCATCTCATCCTTCGTTATGCTTATCGCTAATTCTCTCGCTTTGTATAATAGCTCCTCTCCTCTGTAGCCCAGCTTCTTCAGGTACTCGGTAGCTTCATCGGGATGCATCAAACTACGCTCAACTAGGGTCTTGAGGGTCTCCTCACCTAGCATCTTGGTGTCCCTAAGTAGTAGCAAAGTGGCATCAGAATCGCTGTATCCGAGCTCCTTGAGGCGTCGAAAAGCTTCCTCCTGCGTTATTACACCTCTACTGTAGAGGGCTCTTACTTGACTCTCGCTCAGAGTTTGGACTTCAGGTTCTAAGAGAAGCTCAGCATCGCTCTCAGAGTAACCCAGAGCGGTCAATCTCCTCAATGCTTCCTCCTTTGTTATCACACCACGCTTGAATAAGCTCCTCACCTGACTCTCACTTAAGCTTTTTTCTTCAGCTATGAGCAAAAGATCTATGTCCCTCTCAGTATAGCCCAAGGCCCTTAGCCTAGCTGCAGCTTCCTCTCGTGTTATTCTCCCCTTTTTCCACAGATTCACGACTTGAGTCAGTGTCAGCTTCTTTTCCGCATTCTTCAAAAGCCATTCCGCATACCTATCATCGTAACCTAACTTATTGAACTCCCTCTTCGCTTCTTCTCTCGATATTAGTCCCTGCTCATATGCGTTGGAGATCATCTCACGCGTGGGCTCATTGTCCTGTAGCGTCTCTTTGTAGTACTTGTCCAACGGCATCGTAATCGCATGCTGGAACAGAGGTGAAAGACCTAACCACGAAAGCCAGCCTAGACCGTAAGTCCAGCTGATGTTACGCAAAAAGCGTGAGATAGCCGTACCGGGAAGCTTAGAGCCAACTAGCTGCACATCCCCAATTATGTCGAAGATTGCTGAAACAAGGTTCAAATCACCGAGCAAAGTCACAAAAGCCTCTATGTTCTGTTTTGCATCCTCATACGTCATTCCCTTCTTCGGTTGAAAGTAAGAGACCATCATTTCGTAGATCGTGCTCCAAATTTGCGTCAACGGAAAGGTCATTATGTCGAAGGCTCCTCCTAACGTTTCTGATTGCCATTCCCACCAGCCCTTTTTACCAGCTTCAACCATCCTGTTGTAGCGTGACTCAACTTTCAACGCTAAATCGTTGAAGACGTTTTTCCACTTCAAGTCTGGAATAACTGAAGCTATACCTCTAAATATCTCGGCTGTAGCTTTGTAAACGCCTGCTACAGCTAGCGTTATCGGTAGAAGTAATACTGAGATCGCTTGAACTAAATAATCGAAGAAAGTCTTAAGTGCTTGATAGATCATACCCGCTCCAGCTGTCACCTTCTTCTTCGCCTTCTCCATAGCTATTCCCGGTCTACTCATCTACTCCACCTCCACCTCCCTCAGTAGCTCCTTTACTATCGGATTCGTGATCACGCCATAAATCTCACCTGTCTCAACATCCATCTCCACTTTTGTCAGTTCATCAAGGAGGCTCATGGAAAAACTCGACACAATGTTCCACGCAATCCCCTCAATCATCTGAGGCAACTGTGCCGCTAGCTCAAGTAGTTGGGATACGCTAGTCTGCAACCACTTCCCTGTACCGCTAATCCACGCAATTGTGGAGTTGACTCCATTTACTAGCCATCCTCCTGTTTGCTGTATCCAGCTTAAGATGGAATTGATAGTTACAGTTGCGGTATTCTGTATCCAGCTCCACACTCCCCTCAGTCCTTCAAGCAGCTGATTTATTGTCTGCGTTAGAAAGCCATACACGTATTTGCCAGCTTCCTCAATCCATCTCAGTATCCACCCTCCTGTCTGCTGTATCCAATTCAGTATATATCCTCCAGTCTGCAAAATCCAGTTCCATATGTAACTGCCTGTCTGTTGAATCCAACTTAGTATGTAACTGCCAGTCTGTACAATCCAATTGTAGATGTAACTGCCAGTCTGTACAATCCAATTCCACGCTTGTTGACCTACTGTCCTAACCCAATCCCAAGCCTGCTCAGCTATAGATCTAATTGTATTGAAGATGCCATCTAACGCACTCTGAATCCACCTTATCGCTGAAGCTATCGCACCGCCTACGATAGGTATATTTTCCTCTACCCACCTAGCTACGCCATCGAGAAACAAGGAGCTACACCTTACCTAACGCCTTACCGTATCTCTCAACCCATTCCTTCACCTTCGCCTTCGCTGTCTCAGGCCCAACGTACTCTTCTGCAGCTATGTAAACAGATCTTATTTGTCCAGGTGGATACTCAAAGATCACTTCGATGACTTTGTGCATCCCCACGCCCGGCTCGAAGATGACGCTCTCCCGTATGTCCCTTATTATTGCACCAACCTCACCTTCTGCCATAACACCACCTCTTACCATATTTGGCGTAGCTAAGCTATAAATGTGATAAAGTGACAAGTCACTTCTCTGCAGCTTCTCCCAAACTTTGCTCCAACAGTTGCTCTATTAGTTCGTCAGGCAGCTTCTGTCTGATGAGCTCATTCACTTTCCGCTTGCACTTTGGACACAGGAGTCTGTAGATTTCCTGAAGCGAGATATTAATGTTAACGCTGGACATTCTGATCCCCTCCTCACCTCCTCCTTATTCTTCTCTAGCTGTTTCATAAGTTTTTCGTATGCCTCCTCATCGAAACCCGCTTTCCTCAATATTTCCTTCTCAAGCGAAGCGGAGACTAGTCTTCCCACTACGCCACCTTCTGCTATAGCATCTTCTCCTGCACCGACCTGAAAGTAGCTTCCAGCTCTGAACCTCAGCACCGCAGGATATGTTTGCGATACTGTAAAGCTGCTCCCA
>JAWAXJ010000037.1:0-8427 GCA_038896955.1 Desulfurococcaceae archaeon | reverse complement strand
GTGATCCTGGCCACCAGCCCATGGATAAGCCACTGTTCTATCCAAGACTACAAAGTTCTCCTTTACTCCTAGCACGGTAGCCTCTGTTCGCGTTGCGTAGGGATCCTCGTGGAAAATCCTAGCTGTGGGTGGAAATGTACTAGCCCATCTTGAGATTTCTTCTGGAAGCTCGTGCTCTTTCTCCTTGATTAGAACACCTGGTGATAGATGCCTGGAGGCTAGAAGTGCGTAGAAGTTCGAGGGTATGGATATGCTTACTCCGAAAGCCTTAGCTCTCTCAGCTACTACCTCTGGAGGAATACCATGAGAGTCGTATATTTCCACTAGATCCTCCACGGCGATGGTCTTCTTTCTTCTGATGATCTTCTCCAGTATTTCCATACCGCGCATAAGTGTGCTTATGAACTTCTCTGCTTCCAGAGAGACTACGTCATTGATGTACTCTCTGTAGTTCTCGAATTTACCGTATATGTAATCACCTTTCCAGAACTCTATCTGCCTATTAACAAGCTCCAGTAGTGTATCCCGTAGCCTGTGGTGCTCTACACCAAGCTTAACTAAGTTTCTGAGAAGTCTTCGAATAACAAGCCTTGCAAGGTAGCCTTCACCGGTGTTCGATGGAACAATACCGTCTGAAAGCATTAGCATTAGTGTTCTAACATGGTCCAAGGTGCTGTACAGGTATACGCTATTTACGAGTTCCTTGTGGTAATCTCTGAACTCGGTTTTACTAACGTAGTGGGAGAGCTCTTCAACACTGTTCAGTTCACTGTTGCTAAGCTCGTAAACAATTCTTCTAAGTACATCATCAGGTGGTTCTTCAACACTTAAAGCATCCTTGTAGGATTTCAGTAGATCCTGGTATACAGCGTGAAAACCTGTGGGACTCTTCTGAGTAAACCACGCTATTCTTTCAATACCATATCCACAATCCACTACTAGAACAGGATTTAGCTCGTACCTGCCGTTGGAGACCTTATAAGCCATATGAACTAGGGTTGCCAACTCCATTCCATCAACTAAGACTTCGGGGGCTGGTCCAGCGTTACCTCCTCCCTCCCACCAGCCCTCCTTGAACACAAGTTCGTCTATGTCTACGCCTATTTCATCAACGAAGAACCTGATTGTGTTTTCAAATATTCCTTCTGACCAGTAGACTTGTTTACCCGGTTTGTTGAAAGCGTGCATACCACCCATTTCGAAACTTGATAAGTGTCTACCAAAGGTTAATCCAACGTTATCTATGTCTGTTAGCCTGATAGACGGTTGCACGATAACCAGAGGATTGTAGGGTGGATCCACTATACCTTCTGTCACCGCTGGTTGAAAAACAACAATGGATGCTATTGTTAAATACAGGTCATTCCTCCACTTAGCAAGCACTGGGTAGGGGTCTACTAGGCCATGTCCTCTTCTAACTAGGAACTCTATGAACTTTTTACGAACATCATTCAGAGATAAAGGCTTTACTCTGCTGTAATTCTTGTACAGGAATTCGTATTTGCTACACGGTCTATCAGGACATGTATCTCGTGGAACCCTACTCCAGAAGTATTCACCACAAACCTTACACTTATACCTGTGGAATCCGTACTCTTTCTCAAGGTAATTGTAGTTCACAATGCCTTTCTCTGATTCCATAGTTACCACTAGTACAGTTGCTCTACTTTATTCATAGTATTCTCAGATGCAGGTTGTATTTTATCTTTTTCACTATCTACCAGGAAAGACTAATGATAAGTGTTTGTGAAAGATATTTAAATTCCAGCTTCCAAGCGATGATGTCGTTTAAAACTAAAGCTGTTTTCAGTTCAGCCGAAGAGAGCTGCAAATCCCTCTGCGAGCGCTTCCTCACTAAGCTCCTTAGATTCCTCCTCCTTCTTCTCTTCTTTCTTCTCCTCGGTTGCAGCAGGTGGACTTGCAGGCGCTGCGGAGACTGTAGCTACAGGGGCTGCTATAGCTTGCTCTAGAACCTTGGCTATGTCGATGTTCTTTATTGCTGCGACTATTGATTTAACTCTGACTTCATCTACCTCGACACCAGCTGCTTCGAGTACTCGTTTCAGGTTCTCCTCATTTATCTCCTTACCGGCTTTGTAAAGTAACAGAGTTGCATATACGTACTCTATAGGGACCACCCTGTAATCATGTTACCTTTTGGTTAGAATGGAGTTAGGGGTTTTTAAATCGTAAATTCCGTGAGCTTATTAACCGAAGAGCGCTGCAAATCCTTCAGCTAGTGCTTCTTCGCCGAGTTCTCTGGATTCTTCTTCCTCCTTCTTCTTTTCTTCCTTCTTCTCCTCTTTCTCCGGTGCCGGCTGTACAGCTGGTTTTACTTCTATACCAAGCTCTGGAGCGTACTTTGACACTTCTAGTGCTAAGGCCAGTGCTTTCGTATGAGCTACTCTAATAACGTACTCAGCTGTATCAGGTGTAATGAACCCTAGCTCTGCAACTAGTGCTAGTGCGTGTCTTTGAGCTTTGACAATGGTGTAATTCAATACTATTGGTTCTGGGATCACGAGTTCTACGGCTAGCTTAAACGCATCTAATGCTGCTTGCTTTATGCTCTCCTCGTACTCGGCAAGGTTGATCTTCAGCTTATCTCCAGGTATGAAGAGGTTTTCGTCGAAACCGCACTTTACTCGAACCTTGATCTCCTTTAGAGCTAAGCCTAGCTTCTGTAGAATGCTTGCTAGATCAGCCGAGATGGTGTCCCCGGGTTTTGCAACAACAGTATCCTTGGCAACATATACAACGTTTCCTTGTACCTTTGTGGGTATTTTGAGTCTACCAAACACACTGAGAATAGGGCCTGGTGGTAGCCCGGTGTTACCCTCTGGGATCACTATTTCCTTGTCAGCGATGTCACCTGGACTGTGGTAATCGTACGTTATGAAACCTTCAACGGTGTTTGCAAGTTCAAAAACGTTCTTGTTGGAGAATATTAGCATGATTTGACCAGTCATGTATGGTTTAAGCTTCTCAACATCTCGTTGAAGATTTTCAAGTGCTTTGAGAGCTACCTTAGGTTTTACAACCTTCATGATAGCATGCTTCGCCAGCTTCTTTCGAAGCATTTGAATATGCTTTGCTGGTACTCCGCTGAGATCCACTATGAGCATGCTTCTGTGGTTCTTCGCGAGCTCTTCGATCTCCTTTGCTAGTTTCACTTTTTCCTCAGGTACTCTGTGAGAATACGCTATACTCATGGTTCTCTACCTGGTGCTCACCTCTACTGGTATACCCATAGTTGTTTTAACTAGGATTTTACCGATGTTAGCATATCCTGCTGGTAGTTTACCTTCTATTGCTGTGAGAACCGCGAGAGCATTCTCAGCTAAGTCTTCAACCTTCATATCCTCTACACCTATTGCTGCCATGATTTGAGGCTGGTTTCTTAGCGATACCAGCACGGTGTTTCTGTACCTCGCAATCATACCTTTCAACGCACTACTCGAAGATACCGGAACTGGGATTTTGCCTCTGGGTCCCAGCGATGGACCTAGAACTCTTCCAACAGTACCCATGAACTCTGGTTTTACCAGAACCCAGTCGCATGATGACGCGATCTTCTTTGCTTGTTTTTTAGTAATGTTCTTTACATCGTCACCGAGTATCGCTAAGTAAGCACCTTCCGATTTACCTATTTCAACCATTTCCGAGTCGCCGATCACGCAGATCTTCTGTTCCTTGCCGCGTCCTTTGGGTAGGTAAACGGGCTCTCTTATCTTAACCTGCTGAGATTTCAGGTCAATATCCTTCAGAACAACTATTAGTTCAACGCTTTGCTTAAAGTTTCTCCCCTTGCCGAGTTCGACGGCCTTGGCAATCGCGTTTACAAGCTTATCCTTTGGAACGGTCGACATAGAAGCATCACGCCTCCTTTTCCCACTCGGGTTCGTATTTAGCAATTAGGTCATCGTAATTACCTCGATTTATAAGCTCTATTACCTCCTTTGCATCCTTGTTGTCAACAGTTATACCAATTGCGCGTGCTGTACCTAATATGGTTTTCACAGCTGCCTTAAGAGTTTTTGCTGACAGCTGATGCTTCTTTATTAAAGCTATTTTTATAGCATCCTCAAAGGTTATATTCCCGATCTTCTTGTGAGCAGGGTCTCCCGTGGGTTCTTTTGCACCTGCGAACTTCATTAACAATGCTGCTGTTGTTGGTATCCCCACTTTTACCTCGAATTTTCTCGTATCGGTATCCACTGTAACTTCAACAGGTACGGATAAACCCTCGTAGTCTTTTGTAGCATTGTTTATAGCATTTACAACTTCCATCACGTTCACCTTGTAGGGTGATAGAGCTGGGCCTATTGGTGGTCCAGGTGTTGCTTTACCACCTTCAACTATGAATTTAAGTGTTTTCTTCACCATGCCTGATCATCTCTTAACCTTCTTCACATACGTGATTTGGATTGTAACTGGGATTGTAAACGCGGCTTCAAGAAGATTAACTGTTACAACATTTTTACTTTTATCAATTGAAACAACTCTTGCTCTCATACCTCTGAATGGGCCTCGAACTATCTCCACTTCGTCTCCCACATTTAGCTCTTCGACTTCAAGCTTTGGTTTAAGCATTACCATGATCTCCTCGACGGGTATTTTAAGGGGTCTTGCCGTTTTAACGTACTTAATGTTACTAATCAGCTTGTATATCTCCTCGGGTTTTTCCACCTCGATGAAGACGAACCCTTTAACGCCAGGTGCTATGAATATTGATCTAACACTTGATCCTTCCTCCTTCTCGATCTTCTCGAGAACTCTTCTCTCCACTATAAATGCTACGTCCATTTCTCTACCACTGGTTGTTCTAATAGCGTAAACACTCAACCGCTGCGAGTTTGAGCTCATAGTTCCTAACCTGGATATGGAAACAGCAGTGTGTAAAATATCAACCTAATTACAAAAGCTATAAGACCTATTAAAACTAAACCAAGCAGTGTTATCTTTAGAACAGCAAAGTACTCGCTTCTCTCGGGTTTAGACGATATCTGAATGATCTTCTTCCACATATCAACCATTTCTCTTAGATTCATCGCTGAAACCCACTAGTCTACCGGTACAAGCTTATCCACATATTCTAAGGGATCAAAGGGCTTTAAATCCGAGTAATCCTGACCTGTCCCCACGAAGATCACCGGCTTCTTGGTGATGTATACGATTGATAGTGGAACACCCCCTTCTTCGTACGCATCAAACTTTGCAACTATGAATGCGTCAACACCTACAGCTTCGTTAAAGAACTTGGCTTGCTCAATTGCATCGTTTCCCGTAAGAGCATCAACAACCAGTATTTTCAACGAGGGTTTAACCACCCTAATGATCTTCTTAAGCTCGTTTACCAAGTCCACATCGGTGTGCATTCTACCTGCTGTGTCTATCAACATAACGTTAAAGCCTCTCGACATTCCGTAGAGCACTCCATCATACGCTACGGATGCTGGATCAGCCCCGTACTTGCCGAGGAAGAGTGGTATACCTGTTTTCTCTGAATGCTTCTTTAACTGCTCTTGTGCAGCTGCACGAAAAGTATCTGCAGCTATCATAATTGGTCTATACCCTTTCTCTCTCAGATACACTGCGACTTTTGCTATAGTAGTAGTCTTTCCAACACCGTTAACACCCATGAAGATCACCTTGAGAGGTTTCTCTGTTCTTGCAAGTAGTTCTAGGTCTACTCTCGGAACTCCATCGAAGTACGAAAGTAGAACTTCACGTAGTTTTTTAACTAGTGCATCTCTGTTCTTGATTAGGCCGTTTTTAACATCCAGTGCTAGTCTCTGTGCTATATCGTCTGCTACATCGTATGCAACATCTCTACATACCAGTTCGTACTTGAATTGATCTATAAGCTCTATGAGCTTGTCCTTTGAGTACAACAGGTTAGAAGCTGCATCTACGAATTTCTTAAAAACCTCTCTTAGCTTAAATAGCAACTTTTATCACTTTGCTTCCTCGACAGAGCGTGCTTCGAGAGTTTGACTTAGTACTCTCTGTATTGCAACGTACTCTTTAACGAGTCTTTGTTGATGAGTTTGAATACTGCTGATGATCCTTTCAACTTCCTGGATTCTCCTCTGCAGGATCTCGATCGCCTTCTCCTTGGTGGTCTTAATGTAGTAGCCTAGTCCCAGGTTCACGAGCACATTGTTAGCCCATCCCTCATCTATCTTAGTTGGAATGAAAACCATGGATAGTCGATCAAGCATAACGTAGCCCTGTGGAGCACTTGGTGGCAAGTTTTTGAGGGTTTCTTGTGCTAACTGAAGTTCTCTGTACTGGTTAAGGTAGGTGTTTAATGTTGCTGTAATAGCTTCTATCTGGTCTTTCAACTCAGTAGCCCTAGCTACGAGTTCATCTACGCTGACAACAAATCGAGTCTCTTTACTCTCCTCTACCTTGCTCATTGCTTAACAATCCTCTCTATTTGTAGTAGTTTCTTTACATAGGGCTTTACTGCTTCTTCAGGGCTGATCGCCTCTACGTTTAGGATTTTTATGTGAAAGCGCTTTAACTTGTGTCTGCTCCCCAATAGTGAGTACAGCTTTTCAAGTGCCTGTTCTTTGTTTAGTGCTCTCAGCTCTAAGGTGAACTTTTGCCATGTTGGATTCTTGTCGTGGCTTATGAGCATGTAACCTACTATTCTATAGGTTTTCACTTCCTCACTCAAGCTAACCACCAGACTCGAAACCGGCTTTTATTCTGAGAATCTCGGGTCCAGTAGTATTACCACCCACTACAACACCTTTATTATTTGCAAGTATACCACTTTTAACGTAGGGTGTTCCCGCGTTAACAGTTGCTCTCTCCACGGAAATCTTTACTACATTTTTAACAAGTGCTATGTCGTCTTCGCTGGCATCCGGGTGTATAACTCCACCGCTGTCCACTATTACCAGAACACTTCCAGGAACATCGGTGTTCACGAGTCTGGCTTTGACTACTTCTACTCCCAGAACATCGGATATGGACTTTACTGCTTCCTTCTCGAGTAGCGGGCTGGCAATACAGCCTTTGCTATTGCAAGCGACGAGATTGCCAAGAGCTGTGTACCTGCTGTTAAGTACATGGACAACTATGTCTATGCCTGCGTCCTTTACAACTCTGTTTATGTGGTGCAACTCTGCGTCGAACACTATTCTAGGTAAGATAATGCCGTTGCTATTCCCAGTGACTAGAACACCGTTGAGTATTGTTCCGGCAATTTTAGTTTCTACGGGAACAACTCCTAGCAGAGAAGAAAGCTCCTTGACATCGTCAGAAGGTAATCCCGAGGGGATGAACATTAGCTTATCGTTTACGTAAGCATATACACCTATATTCGGGTTTCCAAAAAAGCTCATTCTGATTATTTCAACCATCAGCAATACTACCCTGGTTACTTTGCTTTGCTGGGTCTAACTAGTAAAACCTCTGCAACCTTGTTCTCCTTGTCAAACATGATCTCAACGGTAATTCTCCTGGGAGGTTTTTCCCGTCCACGAGACCATACGTACTGGTTGACAGCTGGATCGATCACTATTTTCTCAGCGTCCTTGAAGTGCCTAGCAACGTATTTTTTGATTAATCTCACAGCTCTATCTGCTCTGTTGAATCTTCGCCCAAAGTACACTCTTTTCAGTGGTATCACGTGCACGCTTTTTTCAACACTAGATTTTTGACTCAAGACTTCTCGCCTTCTAGATGTTCTTTAGTTTAACTCTTCTCCAGTGTCTTAGTCTAAACATTCTTCTAACTCTTAACCGAGTCTTAATTGTAACCCATATCGGAATAGGCTTGTTGCTTTTACCTGCTGCCGCTAGTCTCAGCTTTCGCGCCAGGTGTTTCGCTCTTGCCATATAATCACCGCTTCTTCCCTACTTTCTTTTAAAGGTTATTTTTGTTTCACGCTTACTCTGTTCATATAGTTCAGTTAAAATCTTTCTTAAAAACTCGTCTGTGACCGGAATGGGTATTCTACCGCTTTGAGCGAGAAGTATCAGTTGCTCTTCAAGCATAGCTGCCAGCTGGGGTTTTACCAGCTTAAGATTGTAAAGTCTTTCCCTAGCTTCAGGTGTAAGGATTTGCCTTAGAATAGACTCTATTCTTGCACGTCTTTCCTTTTCTTCCTCCATTTTTCTCCTGAGTTCAGCTAGTTTACGTGCCTTAAGAGCCTCCAGTTCCTCATCACTAATGTATTCATCGCTCATGAGCTATCACGTTTTTAGCTTTGTTTTGTAAGAGTCGGGAAGATACTTAGCTAGCTCTGGGTTCTCCTTTGCTAACTCGAGCATAACCTCTAAGGCTATTCTATCAAGTAAAGCTCTACCTTGCGGTGTTAGAATACGTCCTTCCTTTGTTCTCCTAACCAGTTGAGCTCGTTCAAGTTGCTGTAGTATCTTTCTAATGGCATTACCCGGTGCTCTGTAGACT
>JAWAXJ010000036.1:0-8702 GCA_038896955.1 Desulfurococcaceae archaeon | reverse complement strand
AATTGAAAGGTGATTAGTGAGACAATGCTCGATGATTGCTGCTTAATGTGAATACAATGTAAAGAATTGAAAGGCGTAAAACTACAGCGTATCTTTCATCCATCAATAATGTTTCAACGCGGAATACAATGTAAAGAATTGAAAGCTACCCTGCTCTCACTCTTCGAGTTGATCCTGCTCACCGCCGAATACAATGTAAAGAATTGAAAGTTGTCCCCGCGTCTTGCTGTTACCTTAATTGTGATTCTATCGTGGTTCGAATACAATGTAAAGAATTGAAAGTCGATGAAGCTATCCTCTCGAAACCCACTGCGTAGAGGAATGACGAATACAATAAAAAGAATTGAAAGGCCTTAATGAGACTTTCTCCAAGCACTAAATCATCTAAATAGTGGACGCAGAAACGTTGATGCAGGCTCTATCTTCTTCGTTGAAAACGCCTATAGAACGCTTCCACCTCTTTAAACCAGATTGGTAAAAGTGGAGAGAGCCTAGATGTGAACCCGTAGGAAACCTCTTAATGTAGACGGTCTTGTTAACACCCCTTGAGGTAGAATAATGCGCAGGAAAAGCTCGAACCATCTCAATACCCGTGAAGTTGAGCTAAGTAAATCAAACCCGTCACAAAATTACAGTTGAAGCGATGATCTAGGTGTGATCGAGGGTTGTTTAGTTGCCGCTGTAAACAATTAAATAGTTGAAGACGCAGATATGTAAAACTGGAGTAGAGGGCTCAGGAAATTCGCTTCTCGAGAGGGGTTTCACTTGAGTACTGGTAAAGCACTGGTTGCGACCTTCGGGTTCGACATAGACTTCGTGCTGAGGAAGCTGGCGAGCAGAGATTACGAAACAGTACTACTACTATCGCTTAGAACAAGCGAAGATGCGCAGAGAAAAGTTGAGAAAGCCTATAGTACGCTCAAGATAGTCTGCGAGTCCCTCAAAGTAGCCTGCGAACATAGATCAATGGAGCCGGGGGAGATCGCGAGGAGCGTTCTCAGCCTCCTCAAGGAGATCGCCGAGAAATCCAGCAACGTTGAGCTCTTCCTAACCGGAGGTCCAAGAATACTCGTTGCAACAACACTACTCTCAGCTCTCCTACTACCCAAGTACCTAGCGGAGAAAATCAACGTTGTCATTGAAGGAGAGGGCTTCGAGTGCGAAACCACGATAAACCTATCAAAGTACCAGGAGCTAGCAAGACTCGATGAAAGAGACATGAGGATACTACTTGAGCTTCAAGCACGAGGTCCTCAGAGACTTGGAGAACTGGAGAAGTACGCTGAAATACCTCGATCAACCCTCTTCAGGCGCCTCGAGGAGTTAACCGAGAAGAGGCTGGTGAAAAAAGAGAACGATAAGTACGTAGCCGAGGAAGTGATCAAGACCGTTTGCACAGATGTATCAGTACAAATTAGCCTACCTACATGATTATTCTAGTTCATGGAATTAGATTGGTACTTTTTCATTATTCCAAGTCATGGAATGAATTCCGTGTCCTGAAAAGCTTAAAAACCCTCAGGTATTATACTTGTAGATGAGGGTGGATGGGGTCTGGTATGAAGGAGTTAGTACAGATGTTAGGATTCCTTGGGGCACTGAGAAACTACGGATACATCGATAGACTGGGGAACGCCATTGACGAGATCACAGTCGAGGAAGCTCTAAGAGACGCTATAAGAGCGTACCTATCTCAGTGCGGTGAAAACGAAGAAACCTGTGTCGAGATCGACGAAGGTGTAGGGGTTAAATGTATAAAGCTTGACCCAGCCGCCCTGGAGCGATCCGTGGATGTATTGCTCGCGAGGATCAGGAAGAGCAAGATAGAGCTACTAAAGACATCGCGAAGTATAGCATTAGAAGCTTACACAGTTATACCGGACATAAGGGAGAACCGGAAGTGCACATCGAGGAGGTGAGAGGATGAACATCACCCTGTCGCTCTCGGTTAGAGCGCTGGTGAACGTGGAAGCACTCAACATGGCTGAGTCTGTTGGAAACTACACGCGGCACAGAAAAGCACCAGTAGTCTTCGCCACCAGCGAGGGCTACACAGTAGTATACGTCCCAGCTGTGAGCGGTGAGGCACTAGCTCACGGATATCAGCAGCTGCTGGTTCAGATGGCGAAGAGCAGGGGACTCCCGGTTACATCGATGGACGAGCAAGGGTACTTCCTTAAGTTCTCGAGCACCGACATCCTGGACAACTGGTACCCAGAACTCCAGAAATTCGCGGGGTCAAGTAAAATATCAGAGTGGGCTAAGAATGCTAGCCTCGAAGACCTGGAGAAAGCATTTCTCAAAGTCAGTGTTGTTGCCGATGTCGGCGGATTCCTACTAGCAGAGAGACTGCTAAAGAGAACCTCGGCTATAAGGTTCAGCTACATGATACCTGCACTCGACGCTCTGGAGACCGGAGGAGTATCCCTTATCCCACAGTTGCATGTTCGATACGCGCCACCAGAGCTTGTGCGAAGACAGCAACAGGAGCAGAGAAGAGGTCAACAGGCAATAATTTACGTTGAGAGTGGTAGCGCGCTCTGCACTTTCACCGCCGAGCTCGTAGCATCCGATA
Organism: Desulfurococcaceae archaeon; assembly: GCA_038896955.1. GTDB lineage: Archaea > Thermoproteota > Thermoprotei_A > Sulfolobales > Desulfurococcaceae > UBA285. The sequence continues at coordinate 6,127 of JAWAXJ010000036.1, read as the reverse complement.
TCGCAAGACTCTTCTACGCAAAGAAGCAGGATCAAGAGCTTGAGCAACAGAAGATGAAGAGAGTGGAAGCAACTGTAGACGCACTTATAGCCATGGTCGATGGTTTCCTGTTCGGAGCTAAGAGATCCAGGTACATGCCACTATGGGAAGTCAAGAGCATCGTGGTCTCGATGAGCAAAGGTCCCGTTGAGTTCCTGGTTTCACCTGGTGCATCGAAGAACTACGTCAGGGAAACATACGATAGAGCTGTCGCCCTAGTAAAAGCCATTCCTGAGCAAACGGTGAACATATACGCATATATAGGCGAAAACATCGAAGAACCGAGTGTAAAAGCGGAGGTTAAGAACGTAACTTACAGCAAGGTTCAGAGCCACACAGAGGCACTCGTAGAAGCGAAGAAAAAGCTAATGAACATACTTTCCATCCTGCAGATGGCTCAATGAGAGGTGTCTTTTTTTCATGCCTCTTCTTCGAGCCTTTTACTCTAGAGTCACGCTCTCCTGGGGATTCACGGTTAGGCATAAGGGAGTTAGCGCTGCACAGCCTGCACTTATTCTACCATCACCAACCACGATTGTTGGAGCCTTCGCATATCCCCTTCTAAGGCTTCTAAACGTGGACATGAGCTTCCCGGAGAGGACCGACTACGAGGAGTTTAAACTAATAACACCGGTTCTTAAACACCTGCTGGAGAGCACAAAGATTGCCTCGGCTTCTCTACAGGCTAGTGGAAGTAAATCCACCGGATTAGCCGTGCACCAGGAGCTAGGAAAACTCGTAACAGCCCCCTATAGAGGCGGTGGAAGCTGGAATGAGGCGAAGAAAACGAAGCTCTTTACGGAAGAGTTTCATAGAAAAGGTGTTACTCAGGCAATAGCCGTGCAAGCCGTTGGAGCAACCTACGGACCAGGTGCTACGCTGGAGCTTCTCTGGATATTTGATGCCGAAAAGCTCGCTAAGTCGCTTGGTGTAAAAATCGAGGGGCTCGATGAAGCTGCTAAAAAAGCCGTTCATGGAGTAGTGAGAATAGGAAGCAAGGAGGGACTAGTTGCGGTACTCAATGATGATACTGTATATGAAAAGAAGGTTGATCAGATCGAAGCCGGAGTAATAAAAACCAGGTTCTACGTGGAAAAGGGATGTGTTGACCCTCTAGAGAAACACGCGGTTTCGGAGATCACTATGTGGAACCTCACAGGTAAAACCGCTCTCTTCTATGTGCCCGCTTACTTGGGGTCCAGCAATGTTCTCATACCGCTTCCCGAGGGATATTCACCCCACTTCATACTCCTAGAACCCTGCAAAGCATACAAGCTATCAAACAACGTTGTAGGTGTTGGAAGATGAGCACGGTTACAATAGAGCTCCTCGACGAGAACTCCATAGGCAGGTACTATCAACTAGCTGCCTTATCCATTGCATATCCGCGGGTCTCACCCGCTCTTCTGAGTAACCTCGAAAAGGGATTAGACCGAGGAGCGCTACAGCTTGATCAAAACGAGGTTTACCAACTGTTCGGCGCCATAGCGGACTACCTCGATAGTAGAGTTTGTTCTATTAAAACGAATTATGGTCCTAAACTCTACACAGCAGGGACAATCGATAGGAAAATACTAAGCAACGCAGGAATCCAGGTAGGGAAAACACTACAGTGCGCTAACATAGTTAACTATCTCAGGCAAAATGTATATCAGTTCCTCACTCACAAAGTTGATATTCCAATGTTCCTCAGAACCTACGTATTCTCACGCTATAGAGATCGCGAAGAAGTTGAGAAAACCTCAGTAGCATCCCTAAGCTTAGCTCTCGCCGGAATATACATCTCTACGATTGGTAATGTTAGGAGGGGAAAAGAGCTCTTCGAAATATTCGTAAACCCAGATGGCTCAATAGACACCTCAAGGAGCGCTCACAGGTTCTACGATCTGCTCAACGAACCCGGCTCGAACATAAGAATTCCTCGTCTCATTGAAAACATTCTTGATCTAGAAGGAGTAAGCCTAGAGCTCTCGGTGCTCTTCGCAACCGCTATTTACGTATATGGTGTAGCTCGTCACGTGCGCATGCTTTCGAACCTCTCCAGCTATTACAACGTATTCGAAAGATTCAGACTAGTGTGCATTAGTCCCGGAGATAGGCCTCTGGTTTTATGGGAGAGACCACTAACTATAACACACATTATTCAAGTTTTTGAAAAAGCGAAAGCATTGGACATACTAAGTTATATTGAGAGACTAGCAAGCTATTCTCCGCAGATCAGCGAAAAGTTAAAAGAATACCCTGAAGCGATATCAGCATGCATTAACGACCTACACGAGTACCTGGAGACCGGCTCCTTCGATGCTCTAGTGCACTGCTCTGGTGGAGTAGCCAGGCTATACGACTTACTCGATGACCTCTGCAGAAGAAAGAACTTGAATCAAGCATGCACGATCTTGAAGACGGTAAGGGATTTTGCAGGTTATTTGTCCAGGTTAATTTAACCGGTAGCCTGGTTTTAGGTATGAGCAAAGTGATACGAGAGCTTATCAGGGGAAGACCTGGTCTCAGGGAAGCTTTGGAGGCATATGCTGACGGATACAACGTTGTTCTCATAGCTCCAACGAGCTACGGGAAGACCGTTCTCTCCCATGAGCTTCTAAGAGTTTCGAGAGAAAAAGGAATCTCTGCTGGAGTAATACATGTTGCTCCCTACAGGGCGCTCGTTAGGGAGATATTTCTCGAGAAGTTCAAGCCGTACGAGGAGAACTCGGGGTGGCAGATGCACGGAGAGCTCGTCTACGAGGACAAATCACCGTACTACATGAGGGGCTTGGTCGTTACGACGCTCGACAGCTTCGTCTACAACCTGTACAGAATACCTGTGGCTGAAATGAGGAAGATCATCTCTGGGGAATCACGCGGCCACTACTACCCTGTTCTATCCTCCATATTCACATCAACAATAGTATTCGACGAAGCTCACTCCTACCTGGACGAGGTCTCCGAGTCCTCTGAATCAGTGGAGGCTCTTCGAGCAGCTCTCGACTACCTCTCGTACATTGGAGTACCAATAGTCGTGGAAACAGCAACTATGAAGAGCGATCTCATCCAAGAGGTTGTAAACGTCCTGGAGAGAGAAGGTAAACCTGTCAAGGTAATCTACGTTGGGGATGCTCAGCGAAACGAGCTGGAAAAAAAGCTCGGTAGCAGAGTAGTCTTCGTCCCCGACCCCGCGTTCTCCTATGAGAACAGCTTTACATGGGAAACCGAGATCGTCGATAACACCCGAGCCTTGGAGATCGCTGGGAAAGAGTGCAAGGAGCAACCGGTGCTCTTCGTCAGAAACACTGTTAAAAGAGCTGTTGAGACTTATGAAGAGCTCAAAGAGACATGCAAGTATGCAGTACTAGTGCATGGGCTTCTCTCAGATAAAGATAAGCTGAAAGCTGTTGAGGAAGCAAAGAGAATTCTCAAAGAGAGGAAAGCAGGAGTAATTGTTTCAACACAGGTCATAGAAGCAGGCGTTGAAATAGGAGGCTCACTGCTAATAACCGATGCGGCACCCCTCGAAAACCTGGCGCAGAGAGCTGGAAGGCTCTGCCGTAAAAGCAAAGAGTACGATTACAGCACCGTGTGCAAGGAGAGGAACGCTCGAGTAGTAATAGTTGAGACCGATACCACGGCTCCTTATCATGAAGAAGCCGTTAAAAACGCTCTCGACGCAATACGCGAGCATCTTGAGAATAGTAAGAGAATAGACTGGAGGCTACTTGAAAACAGAGGTGACCACATCAGCTTTGCTACGTTGCTCGAGAAAGCTAGACCAGGTTACCAGCCTATAAATAAGGGTACTGGAGGTATTCTGGGAATGTACCTTAAAAGCGATGCAACACCTGATAAACTCATCGAGCTCATGGAGCACTACCGCGTTAGACTATTGAATAAAGGCTACTTGGTATCAATACTGGTTCCCAGTAATGAAGTTAGGCTCGAGAATAACCTCCTTATTGATGACCTGGAAGAATTCATGAGCAAAGTTCACGTCGTTACAGTTGACGCTGAAAAATTGTTCAGCCATGAAAAGAAATTGAGTGATAAAGACAGGTGTTTAGAGTACTACAACTCGAAACCAGTGATGGTTGTTATAAGGTATTATAAAAAGGAGGTCAGGCTGGAGCTCAAGCCCTGCAGGCATGATCTCGTGGAGATTGATAGAAAGATTCAGCATAGCGCATTCAACAATCCGTGGAGACTTCTAGTTCCCAAGGATAGTCGTGGTTTATCAGTAGCTGACATATACCTGTTAGCGAAGTCATCGTGTTATGAGAGCGGAACAGGGCTTAAGATATGGAGCTAGACACATTGAGAAGAGCACTACATAGCATGTGGCCTGTTGCCTACGCGGAAGTTTCATGTAGTAGTAATCTTCACGCTGTTACTCTTGAGGAGCACCTAGTGTCCACGGCGCAGCTCATCGTTGAACTGTTCAGCGAAAGACTTAACTACCTGGAGAGAAGATATAAAAGCGCCGAGCACTGCATAGGCTCACTGAGAGAAATGGCTTACCTAACTGGGCTTCTACACGATCTTGGAAAGGCATCCGTGTACTACATGAACAATTTCATTGCAAAAACTGTTGGAGGCCCAAGACGTAGTGAACACCAGGAAAAATGTCGAGAGAATAAGCTACAGTTTGTGTACCATGAGTACGTAGCACCGTTAATAATAATCCATACTCTTCACAACGAGCTTAGCTCCCACGCTAGAGACCGAAGCGAGATTTACGCAATGATAAACACGTATTACACTATTTCAAGAGTTATTGCAAGACACCACGCCGCGATGACGGAAAGACACCCAATGGAGCTGATGAATCTTATGACAGGTTTTGGGAGAACCGGTAATGTGTTGACTGAGGTGTTGAAGGGTTTGTGTGAGAAAGAGTCAAATGTTGACGATTTATTGCGTGTGCTTAAGAAGAATTGCATGAGCCGTTTCTGCAGTGAATTCTTAGAAAAAATCCTGAGCAACCTTTCTGCCGCCTGCACGAATCCGAGTAGTGCTATGGTTCATCTAAAAGTGCTCAAAGCGTTTGATCTGAAAAGCTGTAGCGGGATCAATGAGTATGACTCGTACAGGATCGTATCAACTCTTGCAGGCTTTCTGATAGTCGCAGATAACATGGTAGCATCATACTGTGAGAACAGAGTATCGGATGATGAATCAACTCCAGCTTACGTAGAGATTTGGAGAAGAGAGCTGAAAGCTAAACCAAGCGGGCTGAAGGATAAATATCTCACCGAGAGATGCCTATGGCTATGAACGAGCTCTACTCGTCGAGAGTAACCATCAATGTTTCGCGAGTCGTGGGCTACTTTTACACCGCGAAGCTAGCTAAGACTGTGCTCGTAAACATACTACCTAGGTTGCTCGAGTACTTTAAACCATTTAAAGGGCCAGAGCCGAAGCTTGTTCACGTTTCACCATTCTACGTGAACTCTCGCGACGGTAAAACCAGGTGCATCTACAGCTATGCTCTGTGCAAGAATGAAGAGCTCGTCAAGTGCAATGAATCACCGAAGCCCGTTGTCCTCGAGGGTACTTACCACTTCTACTTCGGTTTTCATATGCGAGTGCTTACACCCGGAGAACTGCTGAGCGGCATCGCTGAACGCGGAAGCACATGCTTCAATTTCATGTCGCAGAGAGTGTGCACAGAAATTATGAGCGTGGATATTCGTAACGAGAACACCAGGGGAAGAGAGCTAGCTCGCAAAGTACTAGAGGCTGGATCAATGAAAATAGTTTTTTCGTCACCAACGATGCTGAGAGACCCGCTGAGAACTAGTGGTAAATTCAAGACGTTGCTGCCATCGCCTTTTAATGTTTTTGCAACACCAGTATACACTATTCTTTTCTCGAAAGGCTTGAGTAGTGTTCGCAGGCTTAGAACCGAGCTTCTAAGACTTCACAGGCTCTTCAACGAAACCTATAGTGCTCTCGGTGGTGTAAAGGTGAGGTGGGTTTACTACGGTAGGAGGCCTGAGCCCGCTCTCGTGGGGTACGTGAACTACAGGGTTAACTTCGAGTACTTTGATTTCCTGAAGCAGGGATTGAATGTTGAGGATTGGCTTGGCGAGATTTT